>CADBLV010000356.1 GCA_902795555.1 uncultured Eubacteriales bacterium
ACGCGCCCGCGGGGGATGCGCCCGCGGCGGCTGAATCCGGGGCCTTCGTTTCTTCCGTGAAGGCGGGCGAAATCGTGACCTTTGGGAAGTACGAGCAGGACAACGAGGAAGGAAACGGCGGCGAGCCCATCGAGTGGCTGGTGCTGCAGGTGCAGGGCAGCCGGGCGATGCTGATCAGCCGCTATGCGCTGGAGAAACAGGCCTTTGAAACGGATTCATTCAAGGAGCCCCTGACCTGGGAAAACTGCCAGCTCCGGAAATGGCTGAACGGCGAGTTCTTCTCCGCCGCGTTCAGCGCGGAGGAGCAGGCGGCGATCCCTGCGGTCAAGGTGAAATGCGCTGCGGAGGACGGCCTTGGCTGGTCCCCCGAACAAGGAAACGATACCGAGGACCGGGTGTATCTGCTTAGCTTGACGGAGGCGCGGGATCTGTTCGCCGACAACGAAGCCCGCAGATGCGTGCCCACCTCCTATGCGTGGGACTGGGGATATCCGGAAGAATACTTCGACGCGGAAGGCAGGGCCACCGTCCGCTGGTGGACCCGGTCCCTGGCGGGAGAAACCGCCGGCCGCATTGATCTGGATGGAGACTATGATGGCAGCAATGTGCCTTATGATGTCACCCGCGGAAGCTGGGTCCGTCCGGTGATCTGGGTGGATCTTGCCTCCGGCCTGATTACGGAAAGCGTCGCGCCCGATGCCGGCAGCGCTCCTGCCGAGGTGCCTGAAGAAGCGCCCGAGGAAGAATGGATCGAGGAGCCGTACATGGAGTAGGAATCCGCGCCGGAGATCCCTTCCGTTGACGCCAGCGGAACCATGGGCGAGCTGGCATGGCACCTGAGCGGCGACGGAACGCTGACCATTTCCGGACAGGGCGAAATGAGCTGGTCGCGCCGTGAAGGCGACAGCAACTGGCTGGAATACAGCGAGGCGATTCAAGCTGTGGTGATCGAAAGCGGCGTGACCAGCATCGCAGAAGGCGCGTTTAAGGACTGCATCCATCTGAAAAGCGCCGTGATTCCCGACGGCGTGAGGTCAATTGAGAAGGATGCTTTTCGGGACTGCGGAGCCCTGAAGGAGTTAGTCATCCCGGACAGCGTGCAATACATCGGGGAATCCGCGTTCAGCGGCTGTCGGGAGATGACCAGCATCACCCTGCCTGCGGGCATGACCCGGATTTATCCCAGGACCTTCGAGGGCTGCTCCAATCTGGAAAGCATCGTGATTCCGGAAAACGTCACCCGGATCGACGAATACGCGTTTAACAGCTGCGGGATCAGGAGCATCACGCTCCCGGACGGACTTCAGGTTTTCATGGAAAGTGCGTTTATCCGGTGCAGGCGCCTGGAGAGCGTCGTGATCCCCAATGGCGTGAAAAACATTGCAAAAGGAGCATTCGCCCTGTGCTCCAGCCTGACCAGCGTTACCTTGCCCGACAGCGTCACCTTCATCGGCCAGGAAGCGTTCGCCAACTGTTCACTGACGCATATCGTGATTCCGAAAAACGTCACCTGGATTTCATGGCATGCATTCAGCCAGACGAACCTGACCTACGCGGTTCTCCCCGCCGCCCTGACTAATCTGGACAGGGACGCCTTTGACAAATGCTTTAATCTGAAGGACGTTTATTTTGCCGGCACCGAGGAGCAGTGGCGGGCGCTGAATTACCAGTCCACCTCGATTCACTTCACCGTTCACTATCAATCAACGGCCCCAGCCAATCCGTAAAGCCTTGACGGACAAGCGCCTGTTTGCCTGATGTGCCGGGCAGCGGCAGCCGCCTTCATGAACAAAAAGTTCTTCACGGATTTTCCGGGAAACGAAAACCCTTCGGTGTCATCCCGAGCGAGGCGAAGCGCAGCCGAGGGATCTGTGCGTGCACCCGGCATGCAGATCTTGCGGCTCCTCTCCGCCCGCACTCCGCTTAAGAGGTCATGAAAGATCGTTTCTTTCTCCTCATCTTTCCGTGAAGTATCGGAAAACCGGAAGCCTTCTATTCTCAACGCTTTTGACTGTCTTTACTCCAATGGCTTCACCAAGGCTGCAACAACGGCATTAAAACCCTGAAACGCATTGCCTTTGGCTTCCGGAATTTCCATAACTTCCGCGCTCGCATTTTATGGTCTGCGAATCC
>CADBLV010000357.1 GCA_902795555.1 uncultured Eubacteriales bacterium
CGATGCCCCGTCCGTAGGCGTCGCACTGGCTGCCGGCATAGTCGAAGGCGTGGCTGATCTCATGGGCAATCACGGTTCCGAGGCCGCCCAGCAGCTGCTCTTCCGTGGCATCCTTCGGGCAGTTGTAGGAGAAGATGAAGCCGGGCAGAATATTGACCGTGTTGGAGAAAGGATCATAGAAGCAGTTCACCATCGTCGGATTGCAGGCCTTCCAGGCCATGTCCGCCTTGGCGGGCTTGCCGATATAGCTGTTCTCCTGCTCGTTCATATAGGCTTTGAGGGTCAGGTAATTGGTGAAGAGACTGCCGCCCTCGGAGGCGGGAGTCAGCTTCAGGCCGGAGAAATCATAATATCCGCCGTCCGGCTCCAGAACGTTCAGCCGAATATTGTCCAGTTTTTCCAGCGCCTTTTCCCGGCTTTCCGCGCTGAGCCATTCCGTTTCGTTCAGGAGTGTACGGTAGGTCTCGACCAGTTCCTTCGTCATGACGGTCAGCTTTTCTTTCAGCTCGCTGCCCAGGACCTTCTCCGCATAGAGTTTCCCCAGCAGATGGCCGAAGGTTTCCGCCCGATTGCAGACTGCCCAGGGGTTGGTTGTCGCGTCCAGAAGCGGCTGGGCACTTTGGGCCTTGATCTCATTGGCGGGATCGGGATTCAGGAAAGGAGCAGCTTCCATCAGAACTTTGAAACCGGTCAGAAGCTTGAGACGGCCGAGGTTCTCTTCGGTCCAGAGGGAGTCCAGGGCCTTCAGCCAGTCGGGATACAGCGCAACATAGGCCGAAGCCTTATCCTTTCCGAACTTTTTCAACGTCGCGGTCAGCGGGAAGCGGCTGCAGAGACCGTCCACCTCTTCCGGTGACAAGCGCTGCGGCGCCTTGGTGATATAACCGTAGTCCGCCAGGGCCGATGCCGCGTCGCTGTAGGTTTTGCTGACATAGCTGACCTCGGTGTTGAAGAGATCCAGGACGGTGTCGTTGATGTGATCGGCCTCCACGCCGAGGGTGAGCAGCGTACTCTTTACATACAGGTTTCGCTCCATGTTATTGATCTTCTGCCTGAGCGAGGCATCGTCCGCCGCCGGTTCGGTATAGTAGTTCATTCCGTTTGAGAAATCGGTGGTCATCGAAAGGGCGGGAATGATCCATACGCCGTTTTCCTCATTCAGGGCCAGCGGCGCCACGGGCATGATCAGATAAGGCGAGAAGGGGAAATCTTCCGCCGTCAGCACCGCGTTCAGCTCCTCAAGGGAGCCGGCCGCGCTGATTCGATCCAGATACGGGGTGACCTGGGAGTATCCGGCAGAACGGAGTGCGTCGATGTCCGCCGCCTGCTCCCAGAAGATTTTCAGCTGGGTGATCTCATCACCGGTCACAGAATCGTCCTGCAGGAGCGCCGTGACAGCCGCCTCGACCTCCGCCCCGGCGGACATCATCGGCATAAACACGCCGCTCTGGTTGGCTGCCAGGACATCGTAATTCACAGCGGTATAGAAATCATCCTTCAGGTCCGGCGCAGGCTCCGGCAGGTTGCCGCCGACCATGCTGTTGACCCAGGGAGAACCGAACAGCTCCGCCGGTTCCTCAACAGGCAGCGCCTCCGCGAAAACGCCGACTGTCATCATCAGTGCCAGAAGCAGCGCTACCAGGGCAGTCATCCAGTGTTTCATGTTTTTCATTTTCGTTAACTCCTTTTCCGGTCGGTTCATTTGCTGAAACTGACAGAGAGACAGCAGACTTCCGATTACCTGTTTTCAGGATGCACTCCTGATAATGGATGATTATATCACTCTTCTTTGTCTTATGTCAAAACCATCTTCACAGTCAAAACTCCGGGCGACTTTCACACTCTTAAAAGCCTGCCCGGAGATGCGGTTCAGCACCGGAACCTCTGAAGTCCCGGCTTTCGCGAACCGGAAATTCGCAGATTGATCCGCCTGTCCATTTTATCTGCAGGCGATAAAGACATCCATGCTCTCGCCGTCGGTTTCAAAGCAGGGAATGACTTCATTTTCCACATGAATCAGCCCGTTCGTTCTCATATAATCCCGCAAGGTGTGATAGGCTCCCGGGATCGTTACAAAGGGGTTGTCAAACGGTCTGTCAATATGGATCGCGGCATATTGATGGTCAGGTTGTTCTTTGATTTCATACCCTTCAGGCGTCACATCCTCCGGCAGGATCAAGGCTGCTGTATATCCATGCAGGTTGAACACATTCACCTGCTCCTGTGACAGCCTTGGGAAATCCCATCCGATCACTTTCGGATTCGCGATTCCGTTCTCTTCAGCACATTTGTACATCCTGCCGATCGCATCCGTTTCCGAATCACGGCTGATTACCGTATACTCCACATAACGGAATCCTTTGACTTCCTCCGTGCGAAGCTTTGAATAGGCGTCGCTGC
>CADBLV010000358.1 GCA_902795555.1 uncultured Eubacteriales bacterium
CAATGGCGGCGGCGTCCTTCTGGATGGAGGTCCTCATTCCATCGACCTGCCGATGTGGCTGACCAACAACTATGATGTAGCCAGCGTTTATGGCGTGACTTTTGACAAGATGAAGAACTTCCCGGAAGGGAATGATCTTGGTCCGTGGGATCCGGAAAACTTTGATGTAGAAGACACCGCTTTTGCCATGATCACAATGAAAAACGGCATGGTGATCTACATGGAAACCGCATGGGCTACCAACCTGCAGCAGTCAGCTATCGGCGTAGTCGCGGAGATCGGCGGCAACAAAGCCGGCGCTGATATGGTCGGCCCGGGATTTGAAAATCATGTCCGTACCACAAAGATCGTAGACGGCAAGCTGACCACTTCCACAGAAAAGATCGAAAAGCATATAGACATGAATGAATATGATCTCATGCACTGGATCGATGCGATCCAGACCAACGGCGATCCGCTCATTCTTCCGGAGCAGCAGGCTGTGGTCGTGCGCGTGATCGAAGCTATTTACGAATCTGCAAGAACCGGAAAAGTCGTCAATTTTGATTAAATTCAGGAAAGGGGTATTCATCTATGAAAAAATCAAAGATCATCAGCCTGGCACTCGCAGGACTTATGCTTTTCTCTCAGGCAGCTTACGCCAGCGAGGATAATGCAGTCAATACAGAAATGACGGACGAAACACTTGTCGTCTGCCTGGCTTCCGAGCCTTCCACCCTGTGGGGCGCGCCGGATGGCAAAGTAGAAAACGAGTGCCAGATCATCAACAGCGCATTGATGGATCGTCTTGTAAACACTGACAAGGAAACCGGTGATGTAATTCCCATGCTGGCCAGCAGCTGGGAATGGCTGGACGATACCCATTGCCGCTTTACTCTGCGGGATGATGTGATCATGTCCGACGATACTCCGCTTGTGGCGGATGACGTGTTGTATTCGGTAGACGTCTGGACTACATACAGCGGGAATAATGACACCGGCATTTATATTGTAGGCGCAGAAAAGGAAGATGACCACACCGTAACGATCGAGTTTAACACTGTAGCACCTGACCTTCTGGCCATGCTGTCATGGTCCAACTTCGGCATAGCCAGCGAAGACGAAGTGAATGCAGCGGGCGGGCTGGAAAATGTCGGCCGCAACCCCCTGGTCGGTTCCGGAAAATACAGATTTGTCGGATGGGACAACGGCCAGTCCATCACAATTGAGAGAAACGATAACTATTGGGATGAAAACTGGAAAGGTTACTTCAAAACCATCAAATTTACTTTCACGAACGACGGTTCCTCCCGCGTGATGGGTGTGGAATCCGGTGATGTAGATGTCGCCAATGACCTTCCTGTGGCTCAGGCAGCCACCTTCGCCGGCAACGACAGCGTGCAGACGATCATATATCCGTTCGGACAGATCATGCATCTGTGGTACAACATGGGTGAAAAAGCCGGCGCCACCAAGGATATCCGTGTTCGTCAGGCGATCGAAAAGGCTCTGGATCTGGACGCGCTGACCATGGTCGGAAGTGCGGGATACGGCGAGGTTGCTCTCGGTTATTTCCCGACCAGCAGCAGGTATTATAACGCTGTCTACACTCCGGATGAGCTGGCTGTTGATATTGAGGGCGCCAAGGAACTGATGGAAGAAGCCGGTTATGGCGATGGTCTGGACCTGACCATTCTGGGAACACAGGAATCTGTCCTTCTGTATACTGTCATTCAGGAGAACCTGCGGCAGATCGGAATCAATCTGACTATTGAAACACCTGACATCCCGACATTCGTCGCAGCTGCCAATGCCGGCGATTATGATCTGATCCAGGTTGGCGACGACTGCTCCTACCGTTATCCGTCTGTCATGATGAGCCTGCGTTGGGCAAACATCAATACCTTTACCATCGGCGGAACCAAATATACCACGGAAGAGCTTGAAAATTCCATCTATGCCGCTATTGAAGAGCCGGATGAAGAGAAAGCCAAAGAGATGTGGAAAGGCGTAGAGGAATATATCAAAGAAAACACAATGCTTACCAATATTTGTCCTGAAATGCATGCTGTAATCACAGCAAAAGATCTGAAAGGCTTCTCTACCATCGAACGCGGCTATCTTGATGTGACTAATTTCTACAGATAATCGCTGAATCACGAGTATCCGGTAAATCAGCAGAAGAAGCTGTCGGGTCGTTCCGGTTTTCTGAAACG
>CADBLV010000359.1 GCA_902795555.1 uncultured Eubacteriales bacterium
CAACAAGCGGCAGTATGACCGATATGAACGGGAAGTGAGCCTGCCGGCGGGATCGGAAAAGGAATTCGTGCTGCCTGTGCAGGCGGACGCGCGACAGGAGCAGTGGACCGTGGAGCTGACCCGTTCCGGATCGTCGGCTTCGGCCGCCGGGACAGCGCGGGAAGAGGATGTTCTCTGCGCTGTGACAGTGAAGGCCGCGGAAACCGTGAATCCGGCAGCGATGATGATCGGCGTGCTGTCCACCCGGCCCGCGAACCTGCGATGCCTGGACATCGGGCAGGAAAACGATGTCCTGATGCGATATGAATTCTGGACGACGGTGGCGCTGACACCGGAGAATTTCCCGACGGAGCGCAGGATGCTGGATGCTTTCGGGATGCTGGTGATCGACGACGTGGATCCGGCGCTCCTGTCCGAAGCCCAGCAGCAGGCGCTGGACAACTGGCTGCAGGCGGGACATATCCTGTTGTGCGGCGGAGGCTCGTACGCGGGGGCGAACGTCCGGTATTTTTCCGCGCTGACGGGACTGAGCGCCGGGACGGTTGGCTTCTCGAACGGGATCGCCGCGGCGCTGGAGGAGGCCCTGGGACGCGTGCCCGCAGGACAGAGCGTGTCCGCGGCGGTGGCGGACATCCGGGGAGACGACCCTCTCTGCACGGATGAGCAGGGCCGCGGCATCCTGTTCCGCAGCGCGGCGGGGGAGGGACGCATCTACACCATGGCCTTTGAGGCCGGGGATCCGGTGCTTTGCGCGGGGGTGCTCAGTCAGCCTTTCTGGCAGGAGCTGCTGGTTCGGCTGGACGCGACGATCTACAACGCCGGACTGTATTATCGAACTGCTTACACGCCCGGGATCGTGAATGTGAATCTGCCGATCGACGTGCAAAGCCCGTATCCCGTCGCCGTTGCGACGGCCGCGGGGGCCCTGGTTCTTTCCGGCATTCTGTGGCTGATTCTGAAAAAAGTGAACCGCCGCGGATGGCTGTGGCTGGGCCTGCCGGTGATCGCTCTTGCGGCCGCGGGCACCATCGCCATTATGGCGAACAACTCGGAGATGAACCGCCCGATGATGGTGGCGGCGACGAACCTGATTCAGAGCAGGGAAGGCCCGACCAGACGATATACGGGCATCCAGCTGGCAGCCCCCGAGGCCGGGCGGCACCGCGTCAGCGCGGGCGAGGGGATGAAGCCGGGTGAATCCATGGATTATTACTACTACGGCGAGCAGGAGGAGAACAAAATCACCGAGCCGACCGAACTGCGAACCTGTTTTACCGAGGGGGCGCAGCAGGCCATCGATGTGAATCTGACCCGGCCCTGGGACATGGTGGCTCTGACCGTTGAGGAAGAGGCGGACACGGGGGGCCGGATCGAGGCCGCCATCTGGATGGAGGAGGACGGGCTGCACGGGGAAATCACGAACCACACCTCCCTGCGGATGAAGGAAGGATATGTGCTGACGAGCTTCGGATTCGCGAAAACAGCGGCTCTTTCCCCCGGGGAAACCGTCCCCTTCTCCCTGAAACGCACGCCGGTTCAGGATCCTTCGAACATCAGCTATGAGGAGGGATGCATGTACGCCTCCCAGGCCACGGGGATGTATTCGGTGATCTATTCCCTGGTGTGGGGAAAGGATGGCTGGTCCTATTCCGAAAGCGAGGAAGATCTGCAGAAAAACGCCCTGAGCCTGATGCTGAACGGGGCGGCGGACCAGATGGTGCAGACGGGATCGGTGATCAGCGGCGGAGGGGAACAGAAAACGCAGTTTCTCTATGCGGCATCGCCGGAAAGCATTCAGCTTCCGGAGGTGCGGGTGGACGGGAAGGCGGTGGACCGGAAAACGGAAATGACCTTCCTTTCTGCCAGGATAGACTATCAGCCTGTGGGCCGCACGGGGATGGTGTTCTATCCGGCGGGCCTCCTCTCTCCGGAGCGATGCGCCGTGGACGGGGACGGAAAGCCGGGAGAAGTGATTCGGGACGGCGGAAACCGCGGATTCTATCCGCTCGGCGATCTGCCCACCTTCCGCTTTCAGATTCCTGACAGGGATCGGATTGGGATCGAATCTCTCACCGTGTCCTTTGACAGCTATCTGGTTTCCTACATGAAAGGATATGCCCTGAACGCGCGGACCGTGGAATGGGAGGAATTCCGGATCAACGCGGAGATGAACAACCCCGAGGCTTATCTGGACGACGAAGGATGGATGTATCTGCAGTTCCGGCCGGCTTCGGCGGACCGGAGCAACGAGATTCCCGCGCCTTCCCTGACGCTGGAAGGGCGGCAGCTGTCGAACGCGGCCCGCTGAGCGGGGGCGGGCGCAGAAAAGCCGACCGAACCGCATGGCAGACGCGAACCCGATGTTTGCACAGGAGGATCAAGGATGCTGCAAATTGAACATCTGAGCAAGAATTACGGGCATTTTACAGCCCTGGAGGACCTGAATCTGACCATCGGCGACCGCCAGCTTCACGGGCTGGTCGGGCCGAACGGGGCGGCAAAGACCACCACGATGCGGATTCTGGCCACGCTGCTTGCGCCAACGGCCGGCTCGGCCAGCCTGGACGGGGTCAACCTTGTTCGGGGCGGCGCCGGGGCCCGGGCGCTGGTGGGCTATATGCCGGATTTTTTCGGAGTGTATGACAATCTGAAATGCCGGGAATATCTGGATTTCTATGCCCGATGCTATCGCATGGGGGCGAAGGAACGCGCCCAGACGGCGGACCGGCTGCTTTCGCTGGTCGGGCTGGAAGAAAAGCGGGAAGCGGAGGTGGACACGCTGTCACGGGGCATGAAGCAGCGGCTGTGCCTGGCCCGGAGCCTCATCCATGACCCCAAACTCCTGATTCTGGACGAGCCGGCCTCCGGCATGGATCCCCGGGCGCGGGCGGAGATGAAAGGCATTCTGAAAACCCTGCGAGGCATGGGGAAGACGGTGCTGATCTCCTCCCATATTCTGCCGGAAATCGCGGAGATGTGCGATTCCCTGACCATTCTGAACCGGGGACGGCTGGTTTTCTCCGGGAGCGTGGACGCCCTGGCGGCCAGAATGAACGGCAACGCGCCCCTGGATATCCGCCTGGCAGAGGACGGCGGCGAGGCGGCCGTTTCCGCGCCGGTGCTGTGCCTGCGGGAGATGCCCGGCGTGACGGAAATCCTGCAGGTCGAGCCTTTTCTGCTCCGGGTTCGCCTCCGGGAGGAGATGGATGCGGCCTGGGCTTTGCGGGAATTGGTTCTGCGGGGGATTCCCGTTCGGGATTTCCACCGGGAAGCCATGAATCTGGAAAAGGTGTTTATGGAGGTGACGGGCGATGCTTAATCCGATTCTGGCCCTGTCCGCCACGCGGCGGATGCGTTCCTTCCGGACGCTGCTGATCGTGATCGCCTATGCGGCCGTGCTGATGGGCATTGCCCTGGCCATGATGGGTTCCTTCTTCCGTCCCCGGGTGCTGATCGGCGGCATGGGGGCGGGCGTCACCTGCTACGCGACGATCATGGCGGCCCAGTTTGCCCTGCTGGTGCTGATCGCGCCGGCGATGACCTCCGGATCCATTGCCGGAGAGCGGGAGCGGGGCACGCTGGAACTGATGCTGGTGACAAACACCGGCTCTTTCCGCATCGTGGCGGGAAAGGTGATGGAGAGCTTTGCCATGCTGGCCCTGCTGATCGTATGCGGGCTTCCGGCGGTCTGCCTGTGCCTGCTCAGCGGCAGCGTTTCCCCGGCGGGGGTGCTGATGGGAGAAGGGTTTCTGCTGGCGGTGGGGTTTGGCGCGGCCTGCGTCGGGGTGTTCTGCTCCTCCATCGCCCGATCGACCATGACGGGCACGATTCTCAGCTATCTGATGATCCTGCTTATCGGGGCTCTGACCTCCCTGCCGTTCCTGCTGGGCTATCCACAACGGATTACCGACATCGTATACGACCCGCTGGCCTACAGCGATCTGACGCCGGCGGGGGCCCTGGGCATGATCAGCCCCTTCCTGTTTCTGAATCCCGGATACGGCCTGACGGCGCTGATTCAGGGGCAGACACGGATCCTGGCGGACAGGCTGAACGTCATGGGCTGGGGACGGATCCTGTGCACATGGAAGCTGATGAGCCGGGCCGGATGCGAAACGGTGACGATGATTTCCGCGGGCGCGATCGTCCTGGCGGGGACAGCCCTGCTGGGGGCCGCGGCGCTCCTGGTGCGCCCCGGGGACAGGGGCCGGAAGGGACAAAAGAAAGGGAAAACCTGAAGAGGAGGAGCCTGAGGGCACAGGGGAAGGAGAAGACATGAAGGAGTTCATCGGCGCGCTGGGGCCCGTGCGGCGGAGAGTGCGCAGAAACAGGGTTCTGTACTTTGCCGCGCTGGGGCTGGCGGCCGGGGCCGGCGCGGCGCTGGGCATTCAGATCGCATCCTTTTTTCTTCCCATGCCGGGAAAGATGCTGTGGATGGCCGCGTGCCTGCTGACCGGCGCGCTGCTTTTCGCCGGCGCGGCTTCCCTGCGGCGCATCACGCTCCGGGAGGCGGCCGCGGCGGCGGATGCCTGCGGCCTGCAGGAGCGGGCGACGACAGCGCTGGAGCTCGCGGAAAGGGCGAAGTCTCCTGACGCCATGGGGGAGCGGGCGACAGCGCCGGAACTCTCGGAAGCGGCGAATTCCCCCGGCGCCATGGGGGAGCGGGCGACAGCGTTGGAGCTCGCGGAAGGGGCGAAGTCTTCTGACGCCATGCGGGAGCTGGTGACAGCGGACGCCTGCGGGGCGCTGAAAGGCCTGGATCTTCGGGAAATCCGGGGGAGGAAGGTTCGCCGTCCTCTGCTTCTGGCATTAGCCTTTACCCTGGCAGCGGCGGGGATGTTTCTGATTCCCTGCGGCCCTGACCGGATGATGGCAGAGGAAAGCGCCTTCCGCCGGCGCATGACGGACAGGGCGGAGGAGATTGCGGCAGCCGCGGAAGCGGACGCGGCGGGAATGAAACAGGAGGAAGACCGAAAGGAACTTTCCCGCCTGACCGCGGAGCTGAAGCGGGATCTGTCGGAAAGCCGGGACAAGGCGGACGCTCTCCTGGCCCTGGACCGGGCGGAGCAGCGGATGGAGGCCC
>CADBLV010000360.1 GCA_902795555.1 uncultured Eubacteriales bacterium
CCACTGCGAAAGCGGGAAGGTGCGCAAGTAGGATGAGGCCAAGCCGGGAGACTTGTTTACACCGTGAATCAATCGATCCCCTGGGGGCGGTCGTGTCCAAATCTTCGATTTGGGAAACACGACCCCTGCTACAGCTGTCAAAGGCGCGAAGCGGCTTTGGTCACAGCGATAGCAGTTGGGATATGCTATGGCGCTCGCGACGATGTCGCGGGCTCGGTTAGCGTTCCTTTGGGGAGGGACGCTTTTTGATCGAAAGCCCCTCCCGCTGATTCATTTGATCAAAAAATGAGGAGGGACAGAAAATGTCCAAGAAGCTTATTTCCCTGTTCCTGGCGGCGCTGATGCTGATCGGCTGCCTGCCTGCCCTGGCTGATGATGCCGGCATCACCGTGACGGATATGCACGGCCGGGAAATCACCCTGACCGAGCCCGCTACCCGTGTGGTTGCCCTACAGCCCTCGGACTGCGAAATTCTCTGCGCCATCGGCTGCGAGGCGGCGCTGGTGGGCATCGGCCAGTACTGCGACTATCCCGCTACCATCACCGGCCTGCCCGTGGTTCAGTCCGGCGCAGAAACCAACATTGAAGAGATTCTGGCGCTGAATCCTCAGGTTGTTTTCATGAACGACATGAGCCAGAGCGAGGAGCAGGTGAAGCAGCTGGAGCAGAACGGCGTCAAAGTCGTGGTCAGCAAAGCCGCGGACATCGAGGGCGTTTATTACGCGATCCGCATGATCGGCCATCTGATGGGTAAGGATGAGAACGCCGAAGCCGTGATCGCCGACATGCAGGCCACCTTTGAAGAAATCAAAGCCAAGTCCGTGAACGAAGGCAAAACCGTATACTTTGAGGTATCTCCCCTGCAGTGGGGTCTGTGGACGGCCGGCAGCGGCACCTTCATGAATGAACTGGCTGAAATCTGCGGTCTGACCAACGCCTTTGCCGATGTGAATGACTGGGCGGCCATCAGCGAAGAACAGGTCATCGCACGCGATCCGGATTATATCGTGACCATCACCATGTACTACGGCGAAGGCCCCACCCCCGTGGAGGAGATTATGGGCCGTGAGGGCTGGCAGGACCTGAAGGCGATCCGGGAAGGACATGTGTTCAACGCTTCCGATTCCAACGCCCTTTCCCGTCCCGGTCCTCGGCTGAAGGATGCCGCGATTGAACTGTTCAACTTCCTCAACAGTGCGGCGGAAGAAGCTCCGGCCGCATAAGCTGTCATCTCAGGGGAGCCGAAGGGATTTCGGCTCCCCGTTTGCAGGGAGCAGACATGAAGTATTTGTGACGCAATACAGAAAGAGGGCCATATGAAGGATGCCAGAGTCCTGAAAAGAGAACGGTTTACGCCTCTGACCTATGCGCTGCTGGCAGCAGGGTTACTGCTGACGATGATTTTGTGCATCTGTGTGGGCAGCGTGTGGATTCCGTTTTCGGATACCGTGACGGCTGTCTGGAACGCGCTGTGGGGGCTGCCGATCCCGGAAAACATCGCGAAAAACATCATCCTGAACGTACGGCTGCCGCGCGTGCTGTGCGTTGCGCTGTCGGGAGCGGCGCTGTCGATGTGCGGCGCGGCGATGCAGGGCCTTCTCCGCAATCCGCTGGCGGACGGATCCACCATGGGTGTCTCCTCCGGCGCTGCGCTAGGCGCGGTGATCGCCATGGCCACCGGCTTTACCCTGCCGGGGTCCGGCTACGGCGGCATCATGGTGACAGCCATGGTATTTGCTTTCGGCTCTCTGACGCTGATTCTGTCGCTGGCCTATGCACTGGACCGTTCCCTGGCTACCAACAGCATTATCCTGATCGGCGTCATCTTTACCATGTTTATCTCTTCCATTATTTCACTGGTTATTACCTTTGCCAGCGACCACACCCGCTCCCTTAATTTCTGGACGCTGGGCTCTTTCTCCGGCGTGAATTATGACCAGGCCAGGCTGCTGCTCTTTGCGCTTGTCGTATGCGGCGGAGTTATTCTGCGCTTTTCTCCGGAGCTTAACGCTTTTGCCATCGGAGAGGACAACGCCCGGCACATCGGGGTGAACGTCAGGCGGGTGAAGCTGATCATTCTGATTACGGTGTCCGTGCTGATCGGCGTATGTGTGTCTGTCTCCGGCACAGTGGGCTTCGTCGGACTGGTGATGCCTCACATTGCCAGGATGCTGGTCGGCCCCAATCACAGGCGACTGCTTCCGGCCTCCCTGTTTTCAGGGGCCATCTTTCTGCTGCTGGCCGATCTGACAGCCCGCACCCTGCTGAGCCCTGTTGAATTATCCATCGGCGTCGTGACGTCTCTGGTAGGCGCTGTGGCTTTTGTCATCATCTTCTATCGGACGAGAAAGGGCAGGTGAAAACGATGCTGACAGGAAAGCACGTCACGGTTCGCTATGGAGATTTCGCCGCGGTGGATGATCTGTCCTTCCGGCTGGAGGAGGGGCAGTGGCTGATGCTGGCCGGCCCGAACGGAGCCGGGAAATCCACGCTGATTGAAGCCATCGCCCGCGGGGTGACCTATTCAGGCACGATCGAATGGAAAGGCGAGAATATTCTCACGATGAAACCGGCATCCTTCGCACAAAGGATCGGCGTGATGTCGCAAAAAAATACGATGGGCTACGCCTATACAGTGGAAGAAGTGGTCAGCCTGGGGCGGTATGCCTATAAGGCGGGTTTCCTGTCCGGAAAAGATGATGACCGGAAAGCCCGGGTGGATCAGGCGCTGGAGCTGACCGGCCTGACCGAGCTGCGCCGCGCCAGCATGCTGACGCTTTCCGGCGGAGAAACGCAGCGGGCGTTTCTGGCGCAGGTGCTGGCTCAGAATCCGCAGGTGCTGATCCTGGACGAGCCGGCCAATCATCTGGATCTGAAATATCAGCAGCACATTTTTTCACTGATTCAGCAGTGGCTGAAGGAACCGGGACGCGCGGTCATGTCCGTGGTGCATGATCTGAGCCTGGCCCGGCGTTACGGCACCCACGCGGTGCTGATGGATCACGGCAAAAGCGTGGCGCAGGGAGAGATCGGCAGCGTATTGACGCCGGATTATCTTCGCCGGGTGTATGATATGGACGTATACGCCTGGATGCGGGAGATGCTGTCCCAATGGACGTGACGACCGGGCAAAACGGAAAAACGGAAGACAGCGAAAGAAAAGCAGGCCTGAAACGCAGGAGAGGATCTGTTCGGCGGAAAGGCAAATCACATGATTAGCTGAATGAAAGGAGCATCTGAACATGAACAGGATCATTGCCGCATGCGGAAACGATTGCTCCGTGTGCCCCAGATATGTGGCTCATCCATATGAGAAGACAGAAGAGGAACTGCGTCATACAGCTGAACTGTGGATGAAGATCGGATATCGGGACAGGATCGTTTCAAATGAAGAGATTGCCTGTTCCGGGTGCAAGCCGGAGAACTGGTGCCGGTATCATGTGATCAGATGCTGCATGGAAAAAGGAATACAGACCTGTGCAGCATGTGATGAATACCCCTGTGAGAACATGAAGGACTGCTTTTCGGTCACAAAATCCTTTGAACCGAAATGCCGGGAAGTATGCAGTGATCAGGAATATGAAATCCTGAAGAAGGCATTTTTTGAAAAAGAACGGAATTTGCGGATATTGATGGAGGAAACATAAACTTTACAGGTCGGGGAACATTTTCGTCCCGGTGATCGTCAGATATGATGTGAGGGGAGAGAAACTCACAGGAAAGGAAGGAAAGCTGATGAAAAAACTATTTGTGCTGGTTCTTGCGCTGGTCATGGTCCTGTCCGCCGCCGCTTATGCGGAAACACCGGATCTTTTTTCGGAAATTCAGGGCATGTTGTTTGAGTTTTCAAGCGGCGCCGGCGCATGGAGCACTGAGCTGGTGATCGCGCAGGACGGATCGTTTACGGGAAGTTTTCATGACAGCGAGATGGGAGAAACCGGAGACGGCTATCCGGACGGAACGGTTTACGGATGTGCCTTCCACGGCCGCTTCTCCGATCTGACCGTTGTGGATGAATACACCCGGAGCGCAAAGATCACCTGGGAAGCGGACGAGGGCCAGGTTCCGGAAGCGATTGAGGACGGGATCCGCTATGTCACCACCAAACCCTACGGCATTGAGAAAGCGCAGACGGTTCTCTTTTTCGTTCCCGGAACGCCTGTGAAACAGCTGTCGGAAACCTTCATCCTCTGGTCCCATCTGCAGGAAATCGATCCCGATGCGACGGAGCTCCCGTTCTATGCCATCTGGAGTGAAGCGGATGAAGCTGTATTCGTCGCCGATCCGATGAATGCAGCGGTTGAGAACGCTCCCCTGTCCGGCGGCTGGGCCGCGGCGGCGGATCCCACGGTCACGGAAGAGGTAAAGGCCCTGCTGGAAAAAGGCCTGGCGGGACTGACGGGCGTAACTTATGAGCCTGTCACCTATCTGGGCAGCCAGGTGGTTGCCGGCCGTAACCACGCTATTCTGTGCAAAGCTTCCGTCGTTAACCTGAATGCGATTCCCACCTGGAAGATTGTTTACCTGTATGAAGACCTGCAGGGAAATGTATCCGTTATGAACATCGCGGACTTTGACTTCGGAAGCTTCTGCACGTACGGCACGAAATAAAAAACAGAACCGTCTCATGCCACCTGACCGTGCGAGGATCATCTCTTCATGATCTTTCGCACGGTTTTTTCATCTGTCGACGGATAGTGCTTCCTGATCTGAGTGATGATCATTTCATGGGATTCATCCGGCTTTTCATCCCTGCTGTTTACGTAATCATAACCCCATTTTGTTTCCGGGGTCATAAACGAGGGCAAATGCCAGCCATATTCTTCTCCGTGTTTGTTTCTCTTCTGCTGAAATCGGCTGATCAGTAAGAAGGTCTGCATCTGCAGATCAATCAGGATATTGTCGAAGCCTTTTTCTACCCCGGCCGTCCTGCGGAGCTGACCGGACATCATTTCCAGACCGACAGCGTCTTCATCAAGCCGGAGCGCATCCAGGATCTGTCTGGCTCGCCCTTTCATCTTGCCGTCTTCATAAAGGCCTTCATAATCATAACCATCTCTGCGGTCGTTCGCGAAGGCCGGAAACCATGCCTTGGATATAAAGCCTGCTTTTCTGTCAAAGAACTTGCCATAGGCAATGTTCTCGCTTTTGGCAATGAGCATTCGCCAGATCCATGGGTCCCGCTTCGGATCATCCGTCCACCAATCATATGCGGGAACATGCTCTTCCAGAGAAAAGCCGGAAATCCCTGTTGAGAATAAAGGCAGGAACCCCACTTTTCCGATGAAGTCAATGACCTCATCCGGAGATTTCAATCGCGCAGGATCATCCCGCCTGCATCCGTTCATATTCCAATCGCTGTCCATCTCTTCGTCCTTGCTGATTGATTCCCGCAAAAACGGTGCGGGGCTGCCTGAGGGTACAGCCATTATAACATATCCCTGTCATCCCCGTAAACCGACATTTTTGCTGTGTCCAATGCCCGCCGGTACAAGTGCCTACAGGACTGTATCAGGCTATACGTAAGGGTGCAGCGGAACGGAAAAATACCGGGCTATGACGGCCCGGCGCGTTTTTTTCAGACGTTTTTCAGATTTGGGGCTTGACAGCTAATTGAAATTAGCTTACAATGTGGCTAATCCGGATTAGCTGACTGAAGGAGGAGTGTATGGATACGAAACAGAAGATCCTGGATGAGGCACTGACGCTGTTTTCCGAAAAAGGCTATGCCAATGTCTTTGTCGGCGAGATTGCCGAACGCGTCGGGATCAAGGCACCGTCCCTGTATAAACATTATAAAAGCAAACAGATGATCTTTGACGCGATCCTGGAGGAGATGCATCGGCGGTTTTTGAAACAGGCAAAACTTCTGAACATTCAGGGAAACGATTCGAAAGCCGACGCGGAGATCTACAGGGGATTGCCGGAAGACGAACTGGTCAGCCTGGGAATCCATCTGTTTCAGTATCAGCTTCATGATGATTACACAAGACGAATTCGGAAAATGATGACGATCGAGCAGTTTCACAACAGGGAACTGGCCGAAGCCTACATGCGCCAGTACATGGATGATCCGATGTTTTATTTCACAGCGCTGCTGAAACAGGCCGTTGATCAGGGCGTTCTGGAAACGGACGATGTCGAGATCATGACGATTCAGTTTTACGCGCCGTTCTATATGCTGATGACGGTCTGTGACCGTGATCCGCAACGGGAAGCAGAAGCTGTCAGAATTCTGGAAAACCATATCCGTCAATTCAATAAACTTTACAGGAGGACAGTATGAATCAGCTGGTATCAAAGATCGGGGCCGCCATTGTTACGATTACGGTATTCCTTTTTGCGGTTTGCATCGTCTGTGATTATTCCTTTGGGTCTTACCTTGTCTGCATGTTCCTGCCGATCGGATATATCATGATGTCCGCCGGATTTCAGCATGAGAGCGCCGAAAAGACGAAAGTCTCCGCCAATATCGGGCTGATCCTGGCTGCGGTTTATGCCGTGCTGATTCTGCTGGTCTATTATGCGCAGACGACCACCGTCCGGCTGGAGGACCTGAACGATCAG
>CADBLV010000361.1 GCA_902795555.1 uncultured Eubacteriales bacterium
CGGTTCTTCCTGTTGATTTTCTTCCTCCTGCATTTCATCGTTTCCATAGGTGCCGTCATCCACCATTCCCTCCGGCACATGACGCCTGGGGAAGGAGATATCGTAGTAATTATCCTCTGTGATTTCCAGCCGCATCACATCTCCGTAACCCGGCATCGCCACCACTTCCGTCAACCGGTTAGTGGCGGTTCTGGCATATTCCATGGCTACGTCCGCCCGATGAAAATAATGCATGGGGACAAGCAGCGCCGGCTTCACCGCCATGATGAAATAATTCGCGCCTGCGTCGAACATGAATCCCTGCCGCGGATCCACCGGAAAAAAGGCCAGATCAATTCGTTCTTTCGTCAAAGGTTCGATGGCCTTCCGGAATTCCGTCTCAGCTTCCTCGATTTCCTGCATGGTGGATTCTTCCCGCCAATGCCAGAAATTCAGGTCGCCTGCGTGGAAGATCCGGAATCCATCCCAGTCCACCAGAAAGCTGACCCCCAGATCCGTTGAATCAAAGGCCTTCACCAGGAGTCCGTCCATCAGGAGATAGGTATCGCCCGGCGCCATCCGCTTTCCCCTGGTTCCCACCGGCATGTCGGAAGACACAATATACGATACGTCAGTCATTTCTTTCCATGAATAAACGATGGGATCCATATGATCCACATGATCATGGCTGATGAAGACAAACACGTGATCGTATTTTTTCAGCTCCGCTTCGCTTAATTCCACCTCCGGCGTCAATTCACCCTCTTCGCCCCGCCAATAGTCAAAGACCAGCAGCACCTGATCATCGGCGACCGAAAACCCACTGTGATAATAATGCGTAATTCTCAGTGCTCTGCCCACGAAACTGCTCTCCTTTTCATCACGATTTCTGCTTCGTTCCGTTCACATCCTATCTATCATCAACTGTCTTCGGAAATGCTTTTGTTCGTTTCATTTCCCAGACAGGAAATATCCACTCCAACCGTCCAACCGGCCCACAACGCATGCAGTTTATCATGATTTCCGCGCGATTGTCAACTTTTACCCCTGTTTCATGCGTCATTATCCCACTTTAAAACAGAAACGATCCAAAATTTTCTCCTTTTTTCCCACCTGAGAGCTTTTTTCATATTGTTCGGCACATTAAAAAAGGCAGGCTGTCTTTCAACAGCCCGCCCTGTAATATCCGTTCGATTTGAATCAGGCCCAGGGATTCTCCGTAGGATACGGGAGATTTTTCGGCTGGTTGTAGGCAATGTCAGCCACACCCAGATACTTAAACACCTCGAACAGCAGCTTCGCGCAATGAGAGAAGGCCACGGCGCCATGATGCGGATACCGCTTCTGCACCAGCACATGACGATAGAACCGGCCCATTTCCTTGATAGCGAACACACCGATTCCGCCGAAGGAACGGGTCGCCACCGGCAGCACTTCGCCTTCCGCGATATACGCGCGGACGGTTCCTTCGCTGTCGCACTGCAGACGATAGAAGGTGATCGGGCTGGCCGCGATATCTCCTTCCAGCGTTCCGCGGGTGAAGTCCGGCTCGCTTCCTTCCGGCTCCAGCAGACGATGCTGAATCAGCTGATATTTCACTGCCCGATCCGCGCACATCTTGCAGCTGGGGGTGTTGCCGCAGTGGAAGCCCATGAAGGTATCAGTCAGGGTGTAATCGTACTTGCCCTTGATATCCTCGTCGTAAATATACTGCGGAACGGAATTGTTGATATCCAGCAGCGTCACCGCGTCACCGGTCAGGCAGGAGCCGATGTATTCGCTCAGGGCGCCGTAAATATCCACTTCGCAGCTGACCGGGATGCCCCGGCTGGCCAGACGGCTGTTCACATAGCAGGGCTCAAAGCCGAACTGAGAGGGGAAGGCAGGCCAGCACTTATCGGCAAAGGCCACATACTTCCGGGCACCCTTATGCTTTTCCGCCCAATCCAGCAGCGTGAGCTCAAACTGAGCCATCCGCTCGCTGAGTTCCGGATAATACTTTCCTGCACCCATTTCCTTCGCCATAACTTCGCAGATGCGGGGAATTCTCGGATCTCCCGCATGCTCTTTATAGCTCACCAGCAGATCCAACTCGCTGTTTTCCTCAATTTCAATGCCGAGCTCATACAGGCCCTTGATGGGAGCGTTGCAGGCAAAGAAGTCCTGAGGCCGGGGCCCGAAGGTGATGATCTTCAGATTCTTCAATCCCA
>CADBLV010000362.1 GCA_902795555.1 uncultured Eubacteriales bacterium
CAACGCCGGAAGGCGGCAATCGGGCTGTTTCTCTGCACTTTCAATGTTTTTATTGCGGGAAAGAAGCGGAAATGCTACAATAGAAAAAGCAGGCAGACAGACAGATCGGGCCCTTCGCCCCCCATCGATTCGCAGGCAGAAACGGAGGTTCATCGCCATGCTGATCATCAACAGCCGCAGCTGGAACGGAACAGGATTTACGGAAGGGCGGGACATCCGCCTTCATTCCGGTCAGATTGCCGAAATCGGGCAGAACCTGGCGCCTCTGGACGGGGAAGCCGTTATAGACGCGGAGGGAGATTTCCTGCTGCCGGGATTTGTGGATGTGCATATTCACGCCTTCAAAGGGCATGATACCATGGACGGGGAGACGGCGGTGCGGGCCATGAGCCGGGCCCTGTATGAGGTGGGGGTGGCTGCTTTCTGCCCCACCACCATGAGCGCCCCGGAAGCGGAAACCGCCGTGGCCCTCGCCGGCATTCAGGCTGTGATGGCCCGACCGGAAGCCCGGGGAGCAAGGGTGCTGGGGGCGCATATGGAAGCGCCTTTCCTGAGCCCGGAAAAGGCCGGCGCTCAGCGGAAGGAATGTTTTCGGCTCCCGGACTGGGACGCGTTTCTGGAAATGACCCAGGGACATCCGGAATCCGTTCGGCTGATCACCATGGCGCCGGAGCTTCCGGACAGCGAAAGCTTCATTCGCAAAGCGCGGGAAGCGGGGATTCGGGTTTCCGCCGGACATACGACCGCCGACGCCGAAACCCTTCATCGGGCAGGAGACTGGGGCGCGGATCACGTCACCCATCTGTTCAACGCCCAGCCGCCCCTGCACCATCGGGAACCCGGGACAGCCGGCGCGGCTCTGGCCGATCAGCGGTTTTTCTGCGAAATGATCTGCGACGGTATCCACCTGCATGCGGATATCGTTCGTCTGGCCGTGGCAGCCAAGGGAGCACAGCGGGCTGTGGCCATCACCGACGCCATGGAAGCGGCGGGAATGCCTGAGGGAGAATATCAGCTGGGCGGGCAGAAAGTGATCGTTCGAAACGGGGAGGCCCGCCTGACGGACGGAACGCTGGCCGGTTCGGTCCTGACCATGCGGGGAGCTCTGGAAAACCTGATTCACCGCTTTGGAATCCGCCCGGAGACCGCCTGCGCCATGTGTACCACCACCCCCGCTGCCTCTGTCGGAGAGGCCGTTTGCGGATCGCTGACGAAAGGAAGCCCCTTGCCGCTGACCCGATGGCGGAGTGACTGGACCTTCAGCGGAATCATCGGATAAACACCGAGCCCGCACCGATGTGCGGGCTCAACCTGTGTCTTAGCGCTTTCCCTGTCCTTTCAAAACCCAGTATCCAGCACTGCGTTCCAGCCTCTGCACCGATGAAAACAGCGTTTCGAGATATTTCATGCAGCTTTCCGCACCCTGCTGTTTCCGGATCACCAGATAGAGTGCGCCGTCCGGCTTCAGTCTTTCGGCTGCTTCGGCAAACATCCGATAGATCACCTGCTTTCCGGCCCGGATAGGCGGATTGGTGACCACCGCGTCCCAGGGCTTATGAAGGAACGCTGCCATGCCGTCGCTTTCCACGCAGGATACGGACACGCCGTTTCGCGCGGCATTGGCCCGCGCCAGCTCCAGGGCCCGCAGGTTCACATCGCCCATGGTAATCCGGGCGTCAGGATTCGTTTTCGCCAGCGCGATCCCGATGGCGCCCCACCCGCAGCCCAGATCCAGAATTTCCCCGGTCATTCTTTCCGGAAGCGTTTCCAGAAGCAGCCTCGTGCCTTCATCCAGCTCGCCCCGGGAGAACACCCCCGCGTCCGTTTCAAAGCGGAGAGCCTGTCCCCGGTAGACAAATTCACAGCCCGCGGGCCGGGAGGCGCTTTGCGGATTTCGGGTGTAATAATGATCGTTCATCTTTTCTCCAATCTTTTTCTTACAAATAGCTTGACTTTTTATTTGTAAGCTTTTCACAGCGCTGCCTCGCCTTCATCCTTCCGACAGCGGCTCCATGCCCACCGCGTGCCGCAGCCCGGTCAGTTCCGCTTCCGTCAGCTCCCGCCAGGCGCCTTCGGGAAGATTTTCCTCCAGGGTCAGGGGGCCGAAGGCCAGCCGGTGGAGCGTGATCACTTCATGGCCCACAGCGGCGAACATTCGCCGGACCTGATGAAACTTTCCTTCCCTGATCCGGACCCGGGCCACAGAAGTTTCCGCGCCGGTCTGCAGCAGGATGAGCTCCGCGGGCATCGATGTAAAATCGCCCAGATCCAGTCCTGCCGCGAAAGCCTGCTGATCCGCCTCGGAAAGACGCCCGGCCACCCGTGCCAGATACACCTTATCCACATGCCTGCCCGGGCTCAGAAGTCTGTGGTTCATTTCGCCGTCGGTGGTGAGGAGCAGGAGCCCGGAGGTGTCCTTGTCCAGCCGACCCACCGGCATACAGCCGATTTTCCCCAGCACCGGCGGGAGAAGGTCCATCACGGTC
>CADBLV010000363.1 GCA_902795555.1 uncultured Eubacteriales bacterium
AATTCAGGAGTTCACTTTTCACCACAGTGTCGGAAGCTCATGTGGATTTCCGCCTTGCCATGATGTGGTTGAAGAACTATCTGTTTACGCAGCTGAAGCCTTCCGCCAGGCTCGAAATTCTTCCGGCCAATGAAAACGTCCGCGCCCGCTTTGTTCATGCGGATATGCTCGAGGACAGGGATTATTGGGTCAACGATGTTCTGGACATCAATCAATCTGTTTCTGACGATGAAGATAAAATCAATCTTTATATTGCTTTTGGTAACAGCCCCGCGGTGGCTGAACACCTTGTTCTGAACATGTTGACCATCATGATTTCCGTGCCGGGAAGCAATATTCATCTGAAGAAATCCTGGAAGGTTTACGAATCCGCCGGGGCCCTGACGGGGAAGATTGATGACAGTTCAGCCATTTCCTGTTCCTCGTATCTGTCCCCTGCCGCGCTTGCCTTCCTGAATTACGGAAAGACGGATATGCTGATTAATTTTTGGGAAAACTCCGGAGAGAAGGATGACCGGATCAGCCGTCTTGTATATGCCGCGCGGCATGTGGACATAGGCGTCTCAATGTGTAATCTTCTGGAAGTGCAGGCGGGGATCCGCCAGTTACGCGAACTGGTTGCGGATAAAAGCTCGTGGACGGAAAGCGGCAATTATGGGCTCCTGTTCGGCGTGATCGCCGGTTGCATAGCGGCAGACTATGTCCAGCTACTGGAAGACGACGGCACCATTTCGTTCATCAGGCTGATCAAATGGGCGTATCGGCATCAACTCTTTCAGCAGGTTCTGACCCTGATCGAGTCTCATGCGCCAACACATCTGGTAGGCAACGGTATCTTCTATTACTGCGACAATGGGAAGCATGCGCCCAATGTCGTAAAGCTGCTTGCACAACAACGGCTGGAACTGAAACCGTATGAATATTATAAAATGGATGATATAGACCATTATTTCATCAAGAGCTATGATCGGGTAAGCGTCAGGGTCGGCAGAGGAGAAGACAGAGCCCTTGCATATGCAACGATGCGGGCTCAGTCCATTGGAAATAAGGATCCGAATAAAATCAACGGATATACTGCCTGCGACAGCATCGAAACAGTGCAGAATGTTCTGTATGCTTATTTCCAGCTCGGTCAGGTAAGGAACGAGCTCAGCCATTCCGACTTCAGTTTTTTGGCAAAGAATAATGCGATCGTTTCCCAGGACCATACCAGCTATGCCATGAGGATGATGATGGAAAGCATTGACTTCTTCATCATGAGCTATGAAAAGGCATTGGAGGAGGTTC
This sequence comes from uncultured Eubacteriales bacterium, assembly GCA_902795555.1. Next base: position 1,288 of record CADBLV010000363.1, read on the forward strand.
GCGGTAAAAAACCGAAGATTATCAGAGTTCGCATTGATGATGTCCGGGAAGCCGCTGAATCCATGAGCAACCCGAAATGAGAAGAAAGTAACAAAGAGCCGGGTTCAAAGCCTCTTTCAAGCTTTGAACCCGGCTCTGTTGTCTGCCGGATCTTACAGGAAACCCTGCTGCAGGAAGCGTGGTTCATCTTCCGGCCATGACTTTGATCCACAATTCACTGAGTCTGGTTTGGAGAACGGGGCTGTCGACAAAGATTTCATCCTTGTCATAGCCGCTGCGGGGAATGTAAGCTTCATTGCCTTCATATTTACCGCCGGGGCCGCTGAGCTCGGCCAGCACCTGAGCGTTGGCGGAGGCATAGCCCACATCTTCCGAGATCAGCTTGGCCTGATCATATTCCAGGCAATGGCGGATGAAAAGATTTGCCAGGCGGGGCTGACCGGCGTTTGCGGGAATGACCATGGCATCGACAGCAACGTTGGTCCCCTGCTTCGGATTACAGAAGCCCATATCCTCATTTTCAGAAAGGATGTAGGCACCGTCGCCGCTGTACACCAGGGCCAGCCACTTATATCCCAGAGCCATATCCTCAATGACTTCATCGGTGACATAATAGGGATGAAGTTTATCATTCATATTCAGGAGCCATTGGTAGGCTTCCTGCAGCTGAGCCTCATCCTCCGTGTTGGCGGAATAACCCAGAGCTTTCAGGGCGACCATGAAGGCGTCCCGCTCGGAATCATACATATCCGTATGACCAGCCCAGGCCGGATCGAGGAAGATATCCCAGCCCTTTTCTTCCACGACAGCAGGATCAATCTTTGTCTTATCATAACAAATGCCCACGGTCTGCCAGAGATAAGGAACGGAATAATCATTATCCGGATCGAAGGACAGGTTTTTCACGCCGTCTGCCAGCTGATCCAGATTATCGACGATGGTTTTATCGATCTTCTGGAGCATGCCCTTTTTGATCAGCCGCTCGATCATATAATCGCTGGGAACGAGGATATCCCAGGCCGCGTCGCCCGCCTCGATCTGCGTATACATGATTTCGTTGCTCTCATAGGTTTTATAATTGACGCGGCAATTATACTTCTTTTCGAAGGAGCGCACTACTTCCATGTTCTCATCAATATAGGTTCCCCAGTTGTAGACATTCAGCGTGACACCGCCGAAATCCTCGACAGTTTCCCCCAAAGCCACCACGGGACAGGCAGCGAGGACCAGAGACAGGACGACCAGCAGGGACAGGATCTTTTTCATGTTTCAATTTCTCCCTTCTTGTTGTTTTTATCCTTCAGATGCGGGATCAGGTTGGCCAGAATCAATATCAGGGTCACCACGATCACGATCAGCGTGGACAGGGCATTTACGCTCGGATTGAAGCGTTTCATGGAATAGACATACATGGAGATGTTCTGGACATCCATGCCAGCAGTGAAAAACGAAATGACAAAATCGTCAAAACTCATGCTGAAGGCAATCAGGGCCCCGGAGAAGATTGCAGGAGCAATCTGAGGGATGATCACCTTCGTGAGGGCCTTGAAAGGGGTTGCCCCCAGATCCATGGCCGCCTCCGCCACGTTGTCGTCCAATTGCCGCAGCTTCGGCATCACAGACAGGATCACATAGGGGATGCAGAAAGTGATGTGAGCCAGAGTCAGCGTGACAATGCTTCGGCGAATTTTCAGGCTCAGGAACAGCAGCATGAGGCTGATGGCTGTGACGATATCCGGATTCAGCACCGGAAGATTATTAATTTCCAGCACGATGGCCCGCAGAATCTTCCGGGCCTTGGAAAGGCCGATGGCCGCGACGGTGCCGATGACAGTGGAAACCACCGTGGCTATGACCGCGATGATAACAGTGTACTTAATGCTTTCCAGCATCTCGCGATTGTTGAACATGCTCTCATACCACCGAAGGCTGAAACCTTCGAAAGAGGCCATGCTCTTCGAATCATTAAAGGAGAAGACCATGACATAAAGGATCGGAAGATAGATAAAAAGCAGCACCAGAATCAGATAGCCGGAAGTGAAGAATCCCCAGGCAGAGCGTTTCTTTTTCATGTCTCATTCCTCCTCCGCCATGCGATCAATCTTCCGGGTAAGGTACATGCTGGCGATGATGATCAACGCCATAATCAGCGAAATGGCACTGCCGAAATTCCAGTCGCCGGCCACCAGAAAATATTTCTCGATCAGATTTCCGATGAGCACATAGTTACCGCCGCCCAGCAGCTTTGGAATCACGAAGCTGGACACCGCGGGCAGGAACACGAGCGTAATTCCGCTGATGATTCCGGGCACAGAAAGGGGCAGGGTCACCTTCAGAAAGCTCTGCCATTTATTGGCTCCCAGATCATAGCTGGCCGTGAGCAACTCCCTGTCCAGTTTCGCAATCGCAGTATGAATCTGGATGACCATATAGGGCAGAAAGTCATACACCATGCCGATGAATACCTTGATTTCGCTTTCCATGTCGAAATTCATCAGAATGCCGCGCCAGGCATAGGTTTTCAGCAGCATATTGATCCACATGGGCAGGGTGAGCAGCAGGATCATGAAGGTTTGGCGCTTCTCGCTGAGATTCGCGATAAACAGCGCGGCGGGATAACCGATCAGGATGCAGAAGACCGTGGTGATGAACGCAATCCGCAAACTGGTCCACAGCACACGGAGAAAATCCGGATCGGAAAAGAAACGGGCGAAGTTCTCACCGGTGAACTGGAAGGTGAGCGTTCCGTTTCCCTCCCGCGTGAACGCATAGAGCAGGATCATGAACATGGGCGCCACAATGAACACCCCGATCCACAGAATATACGGATAACTCATACGCACAAAGGATTTCACGCGTCGGTCACCTCTTTCCGCATGACGTGGATATCCTCCGGTCCGAAGGAGAGGCCCACCCGATCCCCTACCTCATGGGCATCGGTGGTTTCCACCTTGTAATCCCGGCCGCGGGTGGAGAAGGTGATGTCATAGCTGCCCTCCTCGATGGCCGCGGGATCGAAATCAAACTTCACGTCGGTGATCTCTATGCTGGAATCGTCCTGCAGATTCCAGGCCTCGGCGCTGGCCCACGATTTCAGGTCGGTGGAAATCGCCATGGATTCCTGAATTTCGTCCGGGGTGATGAAGAAATCCAGAGCGGAAATGCCGATGTTATGCCGGGCGTCCTCCACATATTCCGGATGAACCACATACACCTTGACCGTAACCTCTGTTTTCTTTTCCGTTCCGAAGGTGATCGTATACACCCCGGTGCGGTTTTCAATGTTGTGGCTGACCTTTGTGAGACTGATATCCCGGTTTTCCTCATCCCAGGCCTGCGCATTGGCGATACGAATAAAATCCGCATCCCCCAGATGCCTGTTGACCAGATCATCCAGATCTACATAGAAATCGTTGGCGCTGATCTTCTCCCCCGCCGCATCATTGACGATATCATGCTGAGTAACCACGTTCATCTTTACGGTTTTACTGGTGCCGGTCTGTGTTTCCACCATCAGCTCATAATGTACGCCTTTAAACACTACGCTCTTCACCGTGCCCCGGAGCACCCCGTCCTTGGGCTTTGTGATTTCAATGTCTTCCGGCCGGATCAGCACGTCCACCGGTTCGCTGTCACGGAAACCGAAATCCACACAGTCAAAATCCCGTTCGTCAAAGCGCACCTTATAATCTGCTTTCATGATCCCGTCACGGATGTTGCTTTCACCGATAAACCGGGCCACATACGCGTTGACCGGTTCATTGTAAATCTCCAGAGGCGTTCCGATCTGTTCAATTTCTCCGGCGTTCATCACCACGATTTTATCGCTCATGGTGAGGGCTTCCTCCTGATCGTGGGTCACATAGATAAAGGTGATCCCCACCTCCTGCTGAATCCGCTTTAATTCCCGCTGCATCTCCTTGCGCAGCTTCAGATCCAGCGCGCCCAGAGGCTCATCCAGCAGAAGCACGTTCGGCTCATTCACCAGGGCCCGGGCTATCGCCACCCGCTGCTGCTGACCGCCGGAGAGCTTGGTAACCTTCCTCTTTTCATACCCTTCCAGATTCACCAGGCTCAGCATCCGCGTCACCTTCTGCCGGATGACATCCTCGCCGGTTTTCTTGATGCGCAGACCGAAGGCAATGTTTTCATACACATTCAGATGGGGAAAGAGGGCATATCGCTGGAAAACAGTATTGATCTCCCGTTTATAAGGCGGCACCTTATCAATACACTGGCCGTCGAAAATCACCGTTCCCTCATCCTGCTCCAGAAATCCGCCCAGAATCCTCAAAAGTGTGGTTTTTCCACATCCGCTCGGACCCAGCAACGTCACAAACTCATTCTCATAAATATTCAGATTGACGCCCTTCAGCACCACCTGTCCGTCAAAGCTCTTGACGATATTTTTAAACTCAATCAGCTTGCGCATCGCCGCTTCTCCTTTTCTTATCCTGTTTCCCGATCTGCTTTCCCGCCGCGCAAAACGCGGTTTACGGTGTTTCCGCCGGCGGAGGTGTCGGCGTTTCGCTTTCCGGCTGCGCTGACGCCTCCGTTTCGCTTACCGCCGGCTGACAAAGCAGGTCCACGAGCTTCTGATCAACTTTGCCGCTCTGATAAAGCCCATGATCCTTCTGATAAGCCTTTACCGCCTTTACCGTTCCGTCCAGCATCTGGCCTGTACACTTTCCTGCGTAATATCCCAGTTCCTTCAGCTTCATCTGCAGCCAGTAGACATTCTCCCCCTGACTCTTTTCCTTCAGGTTCTTCCCTTCCAGATCGGGCACATAGTCTGCGGGGAAGACGGGTTCCGGCGTCGGAGTTTCCTTGTGGACGAAAACTTTGTTCTTCTTATCCCATACCGGCAGCTCCTTTTGCAGGGCCGCCCGGAGCTCAGGCTGGGACGGCATATTCTCTACAATGGACACCACCGTTCCGGCGCCTACGTTGTCATAAATCCACTTGGCGTCCGCCACCGCCAGCCGGATACATCCGTGGCTGGCCCGTGAGCCCAGCATATTGACGCTCTTGGTGTTCACCGCCTTCAGATCTACCGCGTTATAAATCACCGAATGGAAGGCAATGCTGCCGTTGATTTTTGTCCAATAGCGGGCATAGCTGTTGCCCCACTTCGGAAAGGTGCACCAGTTGGCTTTGCGCCCGCTGAGCACCCAGTCTCCCGGATCGCTGGGAGTTGCCTTCATGCCTGTGGAACACAGCATCTGCCGCACCACGATGGTATACTCCCCGTTTTCATCCAGTCCGTACACGGTTGTCACCTGATTCGCTACATCCACCGTGATCGCAAAGGGAACAGGCGTAGGCTCCGGCGTGGGCTTCGGCGTCGCATCGGGCATAACGATCGTATAATCGTTAAAAATCAGATTCCACGTGTCCTCATCCACAATTCCTGTGGCTTCCATTCCATTCTGCTTCTGAATCGCCTTGACAGCCCGGGTGGTTTTTACCATAAAATTCCCGCTGATAGGGCCATCGTAATATCCCAACTCCGCCATGCGGCTTTGCAGGGTTTTAACCAGTTTTCCGCTGGAGCCGTTTTTCAGCTTCTTTGTGTAGGCCACGGGCTCCTCCGGCATGGGCACCGGGTTTTCCCTTGTATCATCCACGACGTAATTCGCTCCCTCCGGCGCGGGAGTCGGCGTAGTTTTGGCCTTCGGTTCCTGGCTGGCATCCAGAGCCTGGGGAGAGAAAAT
>CADBLV010000364.1 GCA_902795555.1 uncultured Eubacteriales bacterium
GCAGTTGCCGCCCGATTCCGTCAGCCTTTTGGTGGCTTATCAGAGAAAACGATCCTTACGTCTGGATCACCGGCAACTGGCTGCCACAGAACACTCCACATTCGTTCCAAGGCCCTTTAGCTTTGCGTCACAGCTTTTCAACTGCTTTGCCCTTTGGGTTTATCGCTTTTTATCTGATTAGACTTTAACACGATTCCGGCTGAAAATCAAGAGGGTGATCGTCAAAGCATTTGCAAATGTTGTACGAAAAATCAAGCCGAAATTTGTGCACTCTGCAAATAGCCGGAGCATCCCCCGGCTTAGGAGCTGTATCAGAATTACTTAGTCAGTTGACGTAGGATGGGTTTTCAGAATCAAGGCGGAGGAACGCGGCGCAGCGGGCTGCGCCAGGTGACAACAACGCAGATTCCGGAAAATCCAGACAAGTCAAATGACGAAGTGAATTCGATACAGATCCTTAAGCGCATCGTTTCCGTTCATCCGTCCGCAGGGTCGATTTCCCCTGCTCTGGTAAGGCACAGCTTCGTAATACCCGGCCCCACAATCTCATAGACAAGCGTTCCCGCCAGCACAACGGCGCGGATTGTAGGCGCATATTCCGGAACGATCCGCCCCGCAAGCAGTGTCAGGCCGATCGCGACGCCGGCCTGCGGAAGCAGGCAGGGCCCGAGATATTTTCCGACGGAAGGCCGGGTATGTGCCATCCGCGAGCCCAGCCACGCGCCGGACAGCTTCCCGATGCTCCTTCCGATGATATAGATCGCTCCGACCGCGCCCGCTGTCTTCAGGACACTGACCTGCAGTCCGGCCCCGGACGCGACAAAAAACAGGATATAAACCGGCGGCGTGATGCTCTCCGCAATGGAAAGAATACTGTCCGCCTCCGGACTCAGGTTCGCGACTGCAGCTCCGAGCGCCATGCACAGCATCAGGGAACTCAGGCCGAAGAGATCCGCGATTCCGATTCCGGCAAACAGAAAACCGCAGATCAGAGCCAGTCTGTTTCCCTTCTTATGGAAATACCGCATCGGAATCAGAAGCAGGAAGCCAAGCAGTCCGCCGACAGCAAGCGCCGCCGCAATCTGCCCCGCGGGAACCAGAATCTGCATCAGAGGATTGGACGAACGCCCTCTCATCCCCGAAGCAGCCGCGACAGCTACGCTGAAAAGAATCAGGGCGGTTGCGTCATCGATCGCGACAACCGACAGAAGCGTAGATGTGACAGGTCCCTTTGCCCTGTACTGATTGATGACCATGATTGTGGCTGCCGGAGCCGTGGCCGCAGCGATGGATCCCAGCACGAGAGAAAACGCCGTGTCATGTCCTGTCAGCATCAGCGCCGCGACCACCACCACCACCGCGAACAGGGATTCCATCGAAGCGATGATCACAGGAGCCGCCCCGACCTTCCTGAAATAGGAAAACCGGAACTCATTTCCGATGGAAAACGCAATGAACCCGAGTGCTGTCTCCGAGATGATTCCGATGCCGGAAATAAAGTTCTCCGACAGGACTGAGAACGGGCATCCGAGCGCAGGAAGAAAGTAGGGCCCGAGCAGAAGCCCGGCCAGAAGATAACCGGTTACATTGGGAAGCTTGATATGCTTCATCATGCGGCCCATAAACATCCCGGCCAGAATCATGATTCCCAGCTGGGTAAGAGCATTCAGCGACAGACTCATGATTCCTTCACCTCGAATCCGATCAGGGAATCAATCGGGAGCGTAAAAAGGATTCCCGTGTCTGCCCGGTTCAGGCCTCCCGTCACCTGGTTGACCGCCTCCACGATGGTTGCCACCTTCGACTCGGACGCCGCCATAAAGATGGTTCTGTTCTCCCGGTGATGAGGATTCAGCATATGGCGGAGAGAAAACAGAAACTCCATCTCCGGCTCATCCGAAAGCTCCTGCATCATTCCACGTGATTCCAGAACGGTTGCACCCTGCAGGTTCCGCTTCGCAAACTCCTCCAGCAGGCTTTCCAGGCACTCTGTCTTATTCAATACAATCACTACCAGCTTCATGTTCATGATAACCGTCACCTCCTTCCACATCCTACCACTTGTGCCGGCCTTTTGCAAAATCATACGAACTGAGCCAGAACAATCGCGGCTCCCATCAGTGCACAGCCAAACAGTTCACGCGTCGTCAGCGTCTGATGAAGAATAAAAAAACCTGCGA
>CADBLV010000365.1 GCA_902795555.1 uncultured Eubacteriales bacterium
TTCCGTTTTCCCGCCGAGCAGGTGAGCCGCCCTGCTTCCGGCCTGCATTTCCTCCCCGAGAGAAGGGCCTTTCCAGCAGAGGGCCAGACCTCCTGAGCGAACGAAAGGCAGCAGCCATTCGCAGAGAACCGGCAGAGGAGCGAGCGCCCGGGCCACGGCCAGATCAAACTGTTCCCGGAAGGCGGGGGTTTGCGCGGCATCCTCGGCACGGGCATGACAGATGGAAACATTATCAAGGCCGGTTGCATCAAGAACGGCTTTCAGGAAACTCAGGCGTTTCTCTCTGGCATCCAGGAGGGTCACCCGCAGAGCGGGGCATGCAAGGGCCAGGCAAAGGCCGGGAAAGCCCGCGCCGGTTCCCACGTCGATCAGAGAGGCGGCGCCGGACAGGAAATGAGTTTTCAGGGCTGTGAGGCTGTCCATAAAATGGCGATCCACAATTTCTTCGGGCGGAGAGGGAGCAATCAGATCCATTTTCTGATTCCATTCCGTCAGAAGGGTCAGATAAACGGCCAATTTGGAAGGCAGATCCGGATGAAAAGGGATTTGATTGGCAATCAGTTTTTCCGTGATGATCTTTTCCATTTTCTTACTCCAGCGGAAGATACAGATATTTGACGCCCCAGTATTTCAGCCAGGCGAGGGTTTCCCGCAGATGGTTTTTCAGCCAGTACTCCGGAAGGCAGGGGCTGCCGAGGGTCACGGCCTCCAGGCCTTCATCCCGCGCCATGGCAGCCGCCCGGGGAACATGATAATCACTGGAGACGATCAGAACCCGATTTCCGATATGTAAGTCGTCCAGGATGTCGGCGGCGTTTCGGAGATTCTGGCGGGTATTCACAGAATCAGGATCGGCATAAATACTTTCTTCCGGGACACCGGAGGCAATCAGAACCCGCTTCATCACAACAGCTTCCGGTTCCGGCTCGTCCTTTCCGCGGGCACCGCAAACGATAACCGGGACGGGATAATGACGCCAGGCTTCGGCGGCGGCCTCAAGCCGCCACTGAAGCTGGACACTCGGTGTTCCGTCCGGCTTCACCTGGGCGCCGAGAACAATAATGGCATCGGCGGTGAGGGTGGGATCCCAGGTTTTTTTGACCTGCGATTCCCAGAGGCAGAGAAGGCCCAGAGTGATCAGAAAGACCAGGAGGGCCAGGGCGACCAGCCAGCGGAAGATGCGGAAGAGGCTTTTCAGCATGATCTTTTCCTTCTTTCTTCAGGTTACCTTTTCACGCGATAATCAATGTCGCCGTGCTGAATCATGGAATAGGTGCGATCGGCGGCAACGATGATATGATCCAGGACGAGGACGTCAATGCCATTCAGGAGCTTCTGGAGGTTAATGGTTGAGGTAATGTCATCACGGGAAGGGGCACAGGTGCCTCCCGGGTGATTATGGCAGAAAAGGACGGAATGGGCGTTGTAATTCAGCACTGTTTCCATGACGAGACGGGGATAGGCGGAGACTTCGCTGAGGGAGCCTTCCGAGATCAGGCGTCTGCCCAGCACCTGACACTGGGCATTCAGGGAAACGACATAAAATCGCTCCGTTCTCTCCCCCGCCAGGAGACTGAGACAGTAATGCTCCGCTTCGCGGGAGTTTCCGATTCTGGTGGCTTCCTGCATAGCGCATCGATGCCATACACGCGTGAGCGGAACGACCATGCTGAGAAGGACGGCAGCCTTCGGCCCCACGCCGGGGACGGTTTCCAGCTGCTCCGGACGAGCCTCCAGGACGCCTTTCATAGATCCGAAATGATCCAGGAGAGCATGAGCGACCGGATTTGTGTCGGAGCGGGGATTGGCATAAAAGAGAAGGAGTTCGAGAATCTGGTGATCCTCAAAATGATCGAAGCCCTTCTCGAGGATAAACCTGTTTCGCAGCTTTTCCCGATGGCCCAGATGCGGATTGGCGGAAGGGAGATTATTCGAATCGATACTCATGTTCTTTCCGTTCTTTCTGTTTTTGATTTCCGGAAACAGTATGCCGACGGAGAAGCAGATCGGGAAAGGCTTACCGACATTCCCACAGATCCCGGCACAGTTTCTGCTCGTTTGGAGAAAGGGGGGTGAAGGCGCGGCGATAGGCTTCCTTCACCTCCTCATGTGAGAGGGGGACGGGATGATTATTCAGACGCTCCGTGTTGACAGAGGACGCAAGCGCTTCCAGCTGTTCCTCCGGAGGACAGGGGGGAATCGACATTTCGAGGGAAAGCATGATACCCCGAAGAAGCTTCGGTCCCATCCGGGGATCTCCCAGACGCATTTTTTCGGCAAGGTCTTTCAGAAGCGGCTGCATCTCCGGTATGGGAAGCATCATCTCCCAGAGGACAGGAAGCGTGACCATACAGGCATGGCCGTGGGCAAGGCCCATGGTTTTTGTCAGCTGATAAGACATGGCATGGGCGGCTGTGGTACGGGTGATCTGAATGGCTTTCCCGGACTGGCAGGAAGCATGCAGCATTTCCTCGGCCGCGTGGGAATCGCCGGCGAGATAGGGCTTCAGATTGTCCAGGACACCGAGGATCGCCAGGAAGGCGTGGACACGGCTTTCATCCGTAGCAGCGGCACACCAGTAGCTTTCGATTCCCTGCGAAAGGGCGTCCAGGGCGCAGGATTTTTTATGATACAGGGGTAGGGTGTCCAGGAGATCCGCATCGAGGATCACGCCGGCAGGCAGGAGGGCCGGGTGGGACAGTGAAAGCTTTTTTCCATCCCGATAGAGGACAGCGAACTGGGTGGCTTCCGAGCCTGTGCCTGCCGTTCCGGGGACGGCGATTTGCGGGAAGGGAATGCAGGAGGGCAGCGCGGAGCGCGCCGCCTGATCCAGGATGGCCGTGGATTTGGCAGACGAAGCCTGGAGAGCGGATAAATCCGGGAAAGAGGACGTCGGGATGGCGGTGTCCTCAGAAGAATCGGCGGCCAGAAGGGCCAACAGGGCGCGGATGCCTTTGCCTGTATCGATGGATGAACCGCCGCCGATGGTGATCAGGCCGTCGCATTGGGACGCGACAAACAGATTCACCCCCGCCAGGGCGTCATTCAGATCCGGATTGGCATGAAAGGCGGAGAACACCGGGGCATCCGCGAGCTCGGGAACCTTCGTCCGAAGGGTATCCGTGAGAGGAGGCAGCCCCACGATCATGGGACGGGTCATTTCCAGCTTTTCCATCATCCGGGGGATTTTTTTCAGGGCTCCCCTGCCCTCAAATACATGCTGCATCATTCATCCCGCTTTCTTTCATCCTGTTGATCTGCCCGCTGTGTGCGGGCAGATTCATGTCCGTTGGTTTTTTATTTTCCGACACAGAAATCGCTGAAAACCCGATCCAGCAGCTTCTCCGTGGCGTTTTCGCCTGTGATTTCGCAAAGGGCAGCCTGGGCGGCCTGAAGATCCACACTGACCAGATCCAGCTCCGCGACATCGAGGGTTTGCAGCGCGTCCCGGAGATGAGCGACGCATCGGCGGACAGCTTCCAGATGCCGCGGCTGCGTGATGGTCAGGCCTTCCCGAAGGGAGATGGCCTGACGCAGGAACTGCTTCACATCATCGAGGGAGGCGGGGCTGTAGATGGAAACCGGGAAAACCGGAACGGTTGCCGCCAGATCAGGAGAGGCAGGATGGGAACCTTCCGCGCCGGAGAAGGAAGCTGTCAACGCATGACGGACATCCGCTTCGCAAAGCTTCGGAGGGAGATCGGATTTTGTGAGAATCACCGCATCCCCGGGACGGAGCCGCTCAAGGAGGGCGCAATCCTCCGCGGAGAGGGCTTCCGTCGCGTCCAGAAGAAGCAGCTTCACATCCGCCTGCTGCAGGGCTTTTTCCGAACGCAGGACGCCCAGGCGTTCCACGGGATCCTCCGTAGAGCGGAGTCCTGCTGTGTCCCGGAGGTGTACCTGCACTCCGCCCAGAGAAAGGAGGCCTTCCACGACGTCACGGGTTGTGCCGGGAATATCTGTCACAATGGCCCGATCCTCCCCTGTCAGGGCATTCAGCAGGCTTGACTTTCCGGCGTTCGGGCGTCCGAACAGGGTCACATGAAGACCGTCATATAAAAGGCGGGTGCTCTTCTCATCGACCGCCTGATTGAGAGAGCGAATCAGCGCCTGCAGTCCGGAGCGCAGAGGGGCAGCACCCTCCTCATCGCTGACTTCCTCAGGATAATCCATGCAGGCGGCAATCCCGGCCTGGAGAGCGGCAAGAGACGCGGAAGCCTCCCGCACAAAGGAGGCAGCACCGCCTTCCAGCTGTCTCATAGCCACCTGCGACTGCTCGCGGGAACGGGCCTGAATCATCGACATGACCGCTTCGGCCCGGGAGAGATCCAGACGTCCGTTTTCAAAAGCCCGTCGGGTAAACTCCCCCGGATCCGCCAGGCGGGCGCCATGCGCAAGGCAGAGACGCAGGCCCTCGGACAGCAGGAAAGAACCGCCGTGGAGATGAATCTCCGCCACATCTTCCCGCGTATAGCTGCGCGGAGCACGCATCAGGACAGCCATTCCCTCGTCAACCCGCTCCGAACCGTCCACCAGATGGCCATAGACCATGCGATGGCTTTCCCATCCGGCGTGATCCTGCCGGAATTTCCGGGCGGAGGCGGCTTCGGAAGAACAAGGAGGATCATGCGGGGAATCACAGGCGGAGGCGGCTTCGGAAGAACAAGGAGGATCATGCGGGGAATCACAGGCGGAAGCGGCTTCGGCAGAACGACCGGCCGGGATAAAGATCGCTGTGAGGATTTTTTCGCTGTCCGGGCCGCTGAGACGGATGATACCGATTCCGCCCTGACCCTGGGCAGTAGCGATGGCAGCGATGGTGTCATTCATGGGCGGGAACCATCCTGTGCAGGGCTGCGACCTCTTCGGCCGGGTTTTCTGCATGGAAGAGGGCTGTTCCCATGACGGCGACCGTGAGGCCGCAGTCGATGAGCTCCTGGAGATTGTCCGGACGCAACCCTCCGTCCGCCTCGATCTCTCCGGCATAGCCGGTTTCCTTCAGAGCACGGATTTTCCGAAGAACATGATGATCCAGGGTCTGACCGCCAAAACCCGGCTCGACAGTCATACAGAGGATCAGATCTGTCTGATTCAGCCAGGGTAAGGCAGCGGAAAGCGGCGTTTCAGGCTTCAGGGCAAGGCCGACCCTGGCGCCGGACGCGCGGATTTTATCCAGGATCGGCTGCAGGGGCGGATCAATTTCCGCATGGACTGTAACGCAGGACGGTTTTCCTTCCAGAAACGCGTCCAGGAGCGTTTCCGGATGATCCATCATCAGATGGACATCCAGATCCAGACGCGTGGTCTGCCTTAAGCGCCTGACAACCTCCGGGCCATAGGCCAGGTTTGGTACAAAATGCGCATCCATGACGTCCACATGGATCCAGTCGCAGCCTGCCTCCTCCATCCGTCTGACGGAGGACTGGAGATTCAGCGGGTCTGCTGCAAGAATGCTCGGCGCCAGTTTAATCATCTGTCCTTCTCCTTCTTTTCGTTTCGCTACGGTCTGTGGAGATTCGTTCATTCGAATCGGTTATCCCATAACTGCCTGAGTTCCGCCAGGAGCTTTCGATATCTTTCCGGGCGGGCGGAAAGCAGCGCTCCCCGCTCCACCGCTTCCCACACGGCGCATCCGGGCTCCTGATCGTGGAAGCAGCCGCGAAAACGGCATTTCCCCTCGAAGGGAGCAAATTCCGGATACCACGCGCGGAGGGATTCCGGATTGATTCCCTTTCCGAACTCCAGAAAATTAAAGCCTGCCGAATCCATCACACGGATATCGTCCTGAATAATCATTTCCACAGCACGGGTTGTATTTCGTCCCCGGCCGATTTTCGCGGAAATGTCTCCCGTTTCCCGGGCCAGTCCGAAGAGAGCGTTCAAAAGCGCGCTTTTCCCGACACCGCTCTGACCGGCGAAGCAGCCTGTTTCTCCCCGAAGATGTTCCCGCAGGGACGGGAGACCTTCTCCGTTTTTCGCGCAGACCCTCAGCGTCGGACACGCCAGAGCATACTCAGCCTGCACCCGATCCCACAGACCTTCCCGGTCCAGATCTGATTTGTTGACCGCCAGGAGTACTTTCATTCCCTGGCCGAAGGCCTGCGCCATGAGCCGATCCGTCAGAACAAGATCCGGGGCGGGCTCCGGAGCCAGGACGATGACCAGGAGGGAAACGTTCGCTACAGGCGGGCGCACGATGACGCTGCGCCGGGGAAGAATTTCCTGGATCCAGCCGTGGTTCTCTCCTTCGCCGGGAAGAAACCGCACCTCATCCCCCACCATGGGCCTCATCCGTTCCCGACGGAATCTCCCGGGGCAGCGCAGAATATATTCGGTTCCTTCCGGCGTGCGGGCTGTATAGAAACTGCCGATGCCTTTCACGAGGGTTCCTTCAATCATGGCTGTCCTTTCATTCGTTGGGCAATTCTGCGCGGGTAATCTGCACTCCGTCTACAGACACCGTATAGGTGTAATCCCGCTGATCCGGGCGCTTGACACTGATCTTTCTGGTGCGATCGGAATCCGCGCTCCACACCAGCACCGCGTCCTCATATTCCACAGGCGATCCGACGGGCTGAATCGCGATGCGGACGGAAAGATCCTTGTCGGACTCCGGAACAGTGACGGTGATCTCCGCAAACGGATTCATCTCCAGGCACCGGAACACGCGAAGACTGACGGGGGTGTTCTGCATAAGGCGGGTGTCCTCTTCCGGGCTTTGGGAAGTGACATACCCGTGAGCCTGGGCGTCCTCCGTGTCGGTATACTGGAGAATCGGATTCAGTGTCAGATTGAAATCCAGAATCTTCTGCTCCGCTTCTTCCAGCGACATCCCCTCCAGAGAGGGCATGACAATTTCGCCGCCGGAGACATAAAGAGTGACAGTGGTATCCTTGGTAAGAGGTTCGTTGGCTTCGGGAACATGGCTTACCACGATATCCGGGGCATATTCCGTGCTGTTGACCCGCTCGACAACAGGCTGAATGTTGGCAGTTTTCAGCAGGGTCAGCGCCTCGCTGATTCGGGTGCCCTTCAGATCCGGCATAGGGATTTCCGTTGGGCCGCTGGATACGGTGAGGATGATCGTATCTCCTTTACGGGTTGTGTTTTCCGGCGGCGGATTCTGGAGAAACACCACGCCTGCTTCTACTTCCTCATTACTGACCGTGACCGCGTTGGCGTCCAGACCGCGGGACTGAAGATCCTTTTTCGCCTCCTCGAGGGTCATACCCCGCACATCCGGCACCTTGACACTGGTCATGACCTTCCGGTAGATCGCCACGGCAGCGAAGGACATGACGGCCAGCACTGCCGCGGAGAGCAGAGCGATCAGGACCGCGCTTTTCTTCCTTCCCCGGGAACGGGTTCCTTCCCCGCCGGGGATTCCTCCCCCGGCCGTGCCCGGGATTCCGGCAGCCTTTCCGCCCCGAATCTGCGGCTTCGGCTGGCGAACGCCGGAGGTATCCGCAGGACGCTCGTCCCTTTCCTCCAGGGCTATCCGAAGATCCTGAGCCATATCCCGCGCGCTCTGATAACGGGCTGACGGATTCTTTTCCATGGCCTTCATGCACACCCTGCTGACCGCGGCCGGAACATCCGGCGCCAGAGACTGAATCGGGGTCGGGGCGGCATGAAGATGCTGCATGGCCACAGCCACAGGATTATCTCCGTCAAAAGGTACACGGCCTGTCAGCATTTCATAAAGGACGACACCTGTGGAATAGATATCGCTGGTGGCGCGGGCGGGTTCTCCCCGGGCCTGTTCGGGTGAAAAATAGTGAACAGAGCCCATGACATTGTCTCCACGGGTAAGGGTTGAAGAATCCGCGATGCGGGCGATTCCGAAATCCGCTACTTTGATATGTCCGTCCGCGTGAACCAGAATATTCTGAGGTTTGATATCCCGATGAACAATCCCGTTGCGATGGGCATGCTCCAGAGCGGAGAGGATTCGGATGGTGATCTGACAGGCCAGGGGGGCAGTCAGTTTCCCCCGTTCCTGAATGACTTCCTTCAGGGTTTTCCCCTGAACGTATTCCATGACCAGATAGCGATTGTCATGATCCATGCCGACGTCCAGCAGATTGACAATATTATGATGAGTCATCTTGCTGGCCGCCTCAGCTTCCCGCTGAAAGCGACTGATGAATTCGATGTCTTCGTTAAATTCCGGGCGTAGTACTTTCACGGCCACATTATGGCCTGTCCGCATATCGATCGCCCGATAGACGATGGCCATGCCGCCCATGCCGATTTGCTCTGTCAGACGATATCGGCCCGCAAGAATTCGTTCGCTCATGACTTTGCCCCCCCGTCATGTTCCCCTGCAGACGGGGAAAAATCATCCTGGGAAGCATGGGTGGCAGAACCCGCGCCGGAATCCTGCTGCGGGTCTTTTGCGGGTGATCCGGCCGCAGACGGTGAGGTTTCATCCTCTGCGGGCAGGACACTGTCTTTTTCTCCGTCCGGATTGAGAAGGGCCTGCGAATCGTCCGGATCAGAATCTTCGCTTTCACCGCCGGTCAGATCATCGATGAGAATGAAGGAGATGTTATCCCTTCCGCCGTTTTCCAGCGCTTCCCGGCACAGGTGATCCGCGGCCTCCTCAATGGAAGGAATGGAAGAAATCGTCTCCAGGGTTAGACGGCTCATCATGCCGTACAGCCCGTCAGAACAGATGAGCCACCGGTCTCCTTTTTGCCTGGGGAGACTGGAAAGATCCGTTTCCACTTCCTCATCCGTCCCGATGGCCCGGGTGATGTAATTCCGCATGGGATGACAGGCGGCCTGATCCTCCGTGAGAATGCCGCGGCGCACCATATCCGCAACCATGCTGTGATCCTCTGTCACCTGGCGGAAGGTGCAATCCCGCAGCAAATAAGCCCGGCTGTCGCCTACCTGCGCCAACAGGACGCTGTCATGATCCACCCAGAGGGCGGTGAGGGTTGTTCCCATACCGCTGAGGGCCGCTTCCCGGACGGAGCGGTCATACAGCTCCTCATTCACCTTCTGTACAGCCGCGAGAAGCGTTTTCCTGTCAGGCTTTGCCTCCTGCAGTTCCCGGACCAGGCCGTCCCGCAGCCCAAAGGCTGCCGTTTCTCCGCCGTTATGTCCGCCCATTCCGTCAGCAATGCCGAAAAGGGTGCCGCAAAGAATCACCGCGTCCTGATTGGATTTTCTGACTTTTCCGACGTCCGTACGCCAGGCAACTGCCAGGCCGGCGCTGCCCGGCTGGCCGGAATGCTTCGCAGTTCCGGGGATTTCACAGGCGCCTGATGCGTTTTTGACGGCCGCCTCCGGAGCGCTGTCGGAACTCTGCGCATCCGGAAGGACAGAATCGGATCCGCCCAGGGTTTTCATTTTCTCCGCCACGGAGGGCTTCAGTTTAAACTTCCGCATATTCATCCTCTTTCAGGGATTTCCAGGGTTGGCAGGGCAACGTGTCTGATCTGTGCTGCCTTGTCTCTTTAACCGGATGCCGGTCTGGTTTGAGCGACGCTCCTTCGAAGCTGGCCGCAGGCTCCTTCAATGTCGTCGCCCATTTCCCGCCGCCTTGTGACGGAAATGTGTTTCTCTTTCAGCACGTTCATAAATCGACGTACCGTTTCCTCGCTCACGCCGGCCATTCCACGTTCCTTCACGGGGTTCAGCGGAATCAGATTCACATGACACTGCATGCCGCGGAGAAGAGCAGCCAGTTTCTCCGCGTCCCGGGGTGAGGCATTGATTCCCTCGCTGAGCGCATATTCAAAGATGACCCGCCGGCCGGTTTGCCCGATGTATTCACGGCAGGCCTTCAGGATTTCAGCAATCTTCCACTTCTTCGCCACCGGCATGATTTTCGCCCGGATTTCATCGTCCGGCGCGTGAAGGGAAACGCACAGAGTGACCGGCAGGTTCTCTTTCGCCAGATCCTTCATCCTGTCAACCAGGCCGCAGGTGGACAGGCTCACGTTCCGCAGGCTGATTTGCGTTCCGTCCTTTTCCCGAAGAA
>CADBLV010000366.1 GCA_902795555.1 uncultured Eubacteriales bacterium
AGTCGGGAGTGAGGGACCGCAGACGGTGATTCTGAACAGCGATCTGACGATGCAATGCGGATGCGGGACGTTCGCGAAACAGGGGTGCTGCCGCCATGCGGTGGCGGTCTGGCTGAAGGCAGACCGGGAAGGGATCGTGGAGGAGCTGCAAAAGAAAACGGCTCCGGAACTGGGCGCGGGTCTTTCCGATCTGGTCACGGAGCAGATGCCCGCGGAGGCAAATGTACGCCTGGAGGTGACGCTGGTTCTCCCCCGTCTGGGCGGGGAGATGGTGCGGATCGGCCTGCGAGTGGGTCATGAAAAGCTGTATGTGGTGCGGGATATCCGTGCCTTTCTGGCATCCTGTGAACAGCAGACTGTCGTTTCCTTCGGCCGGGAGTTCACCTTCGAACCGAAATGGATGCGCTTTCCGGAGGATGACGAACGGGTGCTGGGCGTGTTGCGGGCCTTTTTCGCCGCCCGGGATTCGGAAGGGGAGAAGCCCACGGCCCAGCGACTTTTACGCCTGCCGGATTGCTTTGTGCGAAAGCTTCTGGACGGAATCGGCGAGACGCTGCTTCGGGTCATGGATTATGACGGAAAGGCACGCCGGTGCCGGATGGCGCGAAACGTAACGCTCCCTCTGCATTTCACGATTCAGCTCGGGCCGAGAGGGCTGCGGGTGGCGGGGAAGATTCCGACGGAGTTTCGGCCCGTGACGGCTGACTGCACCTGGGGCCTGATCGGAGACAGCCTGACAGAGATAAACCCCGATCAGCGGCGGCTGGTTCGGATGATGTGGGAAAGCCAGTATGAGGGGAAATGCCTTTTTGCCTATCCCCTGAAGGACACGGAGCGGGTGATCGGGGAGATCCTGCCCTATCTGAAACTGCGGGGTGCGGTCGAACTCAGCCCGGAGCTGAGCAAACGACTGATTCGTCTGCCGGTACGGGCGGAAGTCTATCTGGACAAGGATGGCCGGAATGTGGCTGCCCGGGTCCTGTTTCGATACGGCGGACAAACCCTGAATCCCTTTGATCCGGCGGAGGAGAAGATCGCTCTGGACCGGGGAGACCGGCTTCTTCTGCGGGACGCGGAAAAGGAGCACGCGGTGCTGGAAATCCTGGCCAACGCCGGTTTCCGGGTCGGAAAGGGAAACATTCGCCTCAGCGGATCCGCGGCGGTGTTCGACTTTGTCAGCGAGGGCGTCCGCAAGCTGCAGGACACGGCGGAGGTTTTTCTGAGCCGGGATTTCAAGCGGATGATTCCCCGCAGAGCCAGCCTGAGCGGGAGCATGCGGATGAACGGGGATCACCTGGAACTGGTGATG
Organism: uncultured Eubacteriales bacterium; assembly: GCA_902795555.1. The sequence goes on from CADBLV010000366.1 coordinate 1,310, forward strand.
GCAGTGGACGGTGAACCCACGGACGAGATGATGGAGATCATTGAAGCCCTGAGCCGCAGAAGGCGGTATTATCGGCTTCGCAGCGGTGCGTTTCTGGATCTGGAGGATCTGGCGCAGTGGCAGGAAACCGCTTCCGTGCTGTACGAAGCCGCTGTGCGGGACGGTAATCAGCCGGGCAGAGACATTCTCCAGCTTCGTTCCTATCGGGCGGCTTATCTGACCGGCATGCTTCTGGGCAGCGGCATTCCGATTCAGATGGACGAGGCCACAGCGCGGATGGCGCAGGCCCTCAACGGGGAAGGCATCGCGCCAGTCAGTCCGCCGGCGCTGGCTCCCAGCGTGAAGCTGCGCGCCTATCAGCAGCGGGGATTTGAGTGGATGTATGCGCTGGACCGAATGCGGATGGGCGGTGTGCTGGCGGACGACATGGGACTTGGAAAGACGGTTCAGATCATCGCTCTTCTTCAGGCAACGCGGGAGGAAAAGCGGACCAGTCTTGTCGTAGCGCCGACTTCTCTGACCTATAACTGGCTGAGCGAAATACGTCGGTTCGCCCCGGATCTGAGCGTGGCTGTCCTCTCCGGGACAAGCGCCCAGCGCAGCCATCTGATCCGCCATATCCGGGAGCACAGGGATGTCAGCGTGCTGATTACCTCCTATCCGTTCATCCGCCGGGACATCGGCCAGATGAAAGATTTTCCGTTCCGTTTCGTGATTCTGGACGAGGCCCAGAACATCAAAAACGCCGGCAGCCTGACGGCAGAGGCGGTCAAGGAGCTACAGGCGGATTCCCGTTTTGCCCTGACGGGCACGCCCATGGAAAACGGTGTCGGTGAACTTTGGAGCCTGTTTGATTTCATCCTCCCGGGATATCTCCCCGGATATCATACCTTCCTTCGACGATATCAGGAAGGTGAAAACGCGGAGGATCTGCTCAGGCGCATTCGGCCGTTCCTGATCCGGCGACTGAAGCAGGATGTGCTGGAAGAACTGCCGGACAAGATGGAAACGACCCTGACGGCCCGCATGACGACGGAGCAGCGGCAGATTTATGACGCGGCCGCAGCCAGATTACGGCCCCGGGTGGATCGGATTCTGAAGGAAAAAGGCGTGCAGGGCGCCCGGATGGAGGTGCTCAGCGCGATCACGGAGCTCCGGCAGATCTGCTGCCATCCTGCCCTGATTATGAACGAATACCGGGGCGGCAGCGGCAAGGAGGAGCTCCTGATGGAAGTGCTTCCCAGACTGGTCGGAGAGGGGCGCAGGGTGCTGCTGTTCAGCCAGTTCACGGGAATGCTGAAGCTGCTCAGGCGGCGGCTGGAAAGCGCGGGATATCAAACCATGTATTTAGACGGTGACACCCCCGCCGCCCAGAGGCAGGAGCTGACAGAGCGCTTCAACGGCGGTGAGGGCTCCGTTTTCCTGATCAGCCTTCGGGCCGGCGGGGCGGGGCTGAACCTGACAGGGGCGGATCTGGTGATTCATTATGATCCCTGGTGGAATCCCGCGGCGGAGGATCAGGCGACCGACCGGGCCCACCGAATCGGGCAGCAGAAAAAGGTGCAGGTGCTTCGGCTGGTGACGGGAGAGAGCATTGAGGAACAGGTCGTGGAGCTGGGACAGCGGAAAAAAGCCCTTTTTGATCGCCTGATTCAGCCGGGAGAATCCGCTGTCTCCGCCATGAGCGAGCAGGAGATCCGGGCGCTGTTTGACTGACGGCGGGAAATGGCTGAGGATCATTCGCGGCGGGAAAGCTCCGGTGAAAAAGCTGTGCTGAAAAAGCTCCCCGGAAAATGAAGGGACGACTGCCCGGAAAATGAAGGGACGACTGTTGACGAAGGCCGACAATAGGTTTATACTACTCGAAAGCGGCGGGGGGTCAGCGGCACGACCGTGGAAAAAGGCGGGATGTGTTTCGCTGACAGGAGGACCGGTTTCGATCCGTGCCGCCGACTTAAACGGAGGAAGTGGAGGAAGAAGAACGATGAAACGAATACTGACGATCCAGGATATCTCCTGCTTTGGGAAGTGCTCCCTGACTGTGGCGCTGCCTCTTTTGTCAGCCATGGGCATTGAAACGGTCATTCTGCCCACGGCGGTGCTCAGCACCCATACCCTCTTCAAGGGCTTCACCTGTAAGGATCTGTCCGATCAGCTGACCCCCATCACAGATCACTGGAAGGAGCAGGGGATCACCTTCGACGCGATCTATACAGGTTATCTGGGCACGGAAGAGGAAATTGACACGGTCATCGGGATCATCAACACCTTCCGGAATGAAAACACCCTCGTGATTGTGGATCCGGCGATGGGCGACAATGGGAAGCTGTATCCGGCCTTCGATGTGCATTACGCGAAGAAAAATGCCGAGCTGTGCGCCGTGGCGGATATTACGGATCCTAACATCACAGAAGCCAGCTTTCTGACGGGTCTGCCTTACCGGGAAGTCTACACGGAGGAGTATGTGAGGGAGATGCTGCTGGCCCTGGCCGGCCTCGGCGCCAAAGTGCCGATTCTCACAGGCGTTTCATTGAGCGAGGGAAAAACCGGCGCCATGGGATATGATGCGGAAAAAAAGGAATTCTTCCATTATCAGAACGACCGGATTCCCGCGGCATATCACGGCACGGGGGATATCTTCTCCAGCGTCCTGGCCGGGGCGTTTGTGCTGGGCATGGATCGGACGAAGGCGCTGAAAATCGCGGCGGATTACACTGCCGGCACGATCGCGGAAACGCTGAAAAATCCCGAAAACCCCTGGTACGGGGTGGATTTCGAAGCAACGATTCCCCAGCTTGTGGCTGCGATCGGGTAAACACGTGGGGAACCGGAGTATATGGGACTGTCTCTGTGTGTTCAGGCACAGAGAGCCCGCCCCCGTATGCTTCCGGTTCCTGTGTGCGACAATACCCGAGTGTGGAGCATGGCGGGCTTATCCCAGTCTTCTTTGTCCCGGACGGCAAGTTGCGTCCGGGACGATTTTGTGGTATGATATTCGGCGGAATCACGATGAAAACGCGGAGAGGAGGGGAAGCCGGAGATGGAACAGCAGACGGGACAGACGGGTAAGCGCAGGACGGCTTCCCGCGCCGCGAAGCTTCGGAAACGCAGGGCACGGCTGAATTTTCTGATCATGCTTGTCATCGGTGCTCTGGTGGCGCTGCTGATCATTGTGACGCCGAAAGATCCCCTTCGGCGGGCAACCTATACGACAGCGACTGAGAGCGGCCAGGTCGAAAGCAATGGGCCTGAAGTGATCGGCGCATACAGTGGTCTGGTGATCAGCGAAATCATGCCGGCCAACAGTTCCGCCGTGACGGATGAGAACGGCCGATACGGCGACTGGGTGGAAATCTGGAATCAGACGGATCATGAGATCAACCTGCAGGGCCTGGGCCTGAGCGACCGAAGCGACAGCATCCGCTTCCTTTTTCCGGATGTGAGTCTGGCTCCGGACGGACGGGCTGTGGTGTTCTGCGATAATACTAATCAGAGCATGGAAGGAAAGATTTTCCATGCCAAGTTCAAGCTGAGCAGTGTAGGCGAGACGGTGTATCTTTACGACACCAACGCCTACCTGATCGACAGCTGCAAATATCCGGTCATGGCCAGCGATGAAAGCTGGAGCCTGACGCCGGAAGGATGGCAGAGCGTCACCTATTTCAGCCCCTGGTATGAAAACACGCCGGAAGGCAACCTGAAATACCGGGAGAGCATCTCTGTGGCCGACGGGGCTCTGGTGATTAATGAGGTGATGGCGGACGCCAGGACGGGGCTCCGGGACGACGAAGACGAGTTGTGCGACTGGATTGAGCTGTACAACACTACAGACCGGGTCATCAGCCTGGATCAGTACGGCCTGAGTGACAACGAGCGCAAGCCGATGAAGTGGCGCTTCCCGGAAGGCGCGGTGATCCAGCCTCATGGATACTATCTGGTCTTCTGCACGGGGAAAAACCGGATGGACGCGGTGCGTAATGTGCCGCATACCAGTTTCCGGCTGAGTGCGGAGAAGGAAACGATCATCCTGACGGACAGCCGGGGCCGGGTGATGGATCGGATCATGATTGATAACCTGCCGGAGGATTGCTCCTTCGGACGGAACGAACAGGGCGGTCTGCAGGTGTTCCAGGTTCCGACGCCTACCCTGCCCAACAATGAGAGCGGCTTCCAGCAGATGGATTACAACTTGCGGGCGATGAACAAAACCGGGATCTACCTCAGCGAGATTCTGGCCAGCAACAGCGCGATTGACACGTTTAAGGACGCCGGCCATACGGATTGGATTGAGATTTATAACAGCTCTGCCGAAACGGTGGATCTTTCCGGATGGGGGCTCAGCGATGACCTGGGCCGCCCCCGAAAATGGCAGTTTCCGGCGGGAACGGCGATTGCGCCGGGGGAATACAGGGTGGTGCTGTGCGACGGGAAAGTTGAGAAGACCGTGACAGGCGAATGCCATACGAATTTTAAACTGTCGCGGCTCAAAAAGGAAACGGTGACGCTGTCGGATGCCGAAGGAAGAATCCTGGACAAGATCATCCTTCCCGAAATGAAAACGGATGTATCCTACGGCCGGACCCTTGGCATGGCCGGTCTTTTTTATTATGATACGCCAACCCCCTTTGCCCGCAATGAGAACGGGTTTGCAGGATATGCTCCGGCGCCTTCCTTCACAACCGAGCCGGGCATGTATTATTCGACCACCTATGTGGAGATCGTTGTGCCGGAGGGGACGCAGGTGTATTATACCACCGACAGTTCCACCCCCACCCAGAATTCCACGCCCTATCAGGGGGAGCGACTGGAGCTGAATTTCACCAGCGTCATCCGGGCCAGGGCCTTCTCCGCGGCAGGGCTGCGACCAAGCGACGTGCTGACGGGCACGTATTTCATCAACGCCTATCACACCCTGCCCGTTGTCAGCGTGGTGACGGATCCCGATAACCTGTGGAACAAGGAGAAAGGGATGCTCACCGTGGGAGACAATGTGGTGAAGGAGCCCGGAAAGCTTCCTTTCCCCAATACGGTTTATCGGAAGGTGAAGGATTCCGGCGCCCGCTTTGAATGCCATGTGGAGCTGTATGACGATGCGGGAACGAAGCTGATCGATCAGGGCGCGGAGTTTTCCCTGATGGGCGATTTCAGTCTGGATATGCCGCAGAAGAGCTTCAAATTCCGGGCGAAGAGCAAATACGGGGCGAAAACCTTTGCCGCTGCCCTGTTCCCGGATCGACCCTATACGGAATATAAGAGCTTCGTGCTGCGCAACAGCGGAAACGACAGCATGTGGACGCGCCTGCAGGACGGGTTCCAGAGCCGGCTGATGGACGAAACGGGGGCAACCGTGGCGCATCTGGCCTGGAAGCCTTATGCGGTTTATCTGAACGGGATCTACTGGGGGCATATGAATCTCCGGGAGAGGACGGACCGCTACATGCTGGCGCAGCATGAGGGGCTCACCCTGGAGGATGCGGACAACGTAGATCTCCTGCAGGGAAACGGCAGCGTCAAATACGGTTCCAACAAGGCTTACAAAGCCATGATCAAGAAGATCAAGGCCGGTAACCCGGCCAAAAACCCGGAGGACCTTCAGTACATCCTGGACAACGTGGATGTGGACAACCTCTTCGAATATCTCGCCTATGAAATGTTCTTCGGAAACAGCGACATCGGTAACACCCGGTTCTATCGGTTCAG
>CADBLV010000367.1 GCA_902795555.1 uncultured Eubacteriales bacterium
CGTCGCGGTCATCCTGATCTGCGGCATCGGCGGCATGACGCTCAAGATCGGCGAGGTCACGCTGACGGAGATCGCCTGCGCGCTGATTCTGGGCATTCTGTTTAATCTGCAGTTCAACCATCCTCCGAAGCGCAATCAGGGAAAGGAATAAGTCGTGAAACTGAAATCCGAAATCATGGATGAGGCCGCTGTTTATCGGAGCATGCTGCGCATCACCCACGAGATCATCGAGAAAAACAACGGGGTGGAAAACCTGGTGTTGCTGGGCATCAGGCGCCGCGGGGTGCCGCTGGCCGCGTTGCTCCGGGATAATCTGTTGCGCTTTGAAGGGCAGACGCCGCCCCTGGGGAGCATCGACATCTCCCTGTATCGGGATGACCTGAGCGAAATCGGAGATGTGCCGGAAACCGGTGAGACCGACATTCCCTGCGATCTGAAGGGAAAGACGGTCATTCTGGTGGACGATGTGATCTACACCGGCCGCACCGTTCGTGCGGCCATCGAGGCCATCTTCCATCACAGCCGGCCCAAATCCATTCAGCTGGCTGTACTGATCGACCGGGGCCACCGGGAATTACCCATCCGACCGGATTATGTCGGAAAGAACATTCCCACCAGCCACTCCGAGATGGTTTCCGTGATGGTGGAAGAGTTTGACGGAAAAACCGGGGTCAGCCTCTATCAATGATCGGAAACCGCGGAACATCGTTTGAGCGTCCCCGGAAAACGCCTGAGCTCCCCCCGGAAAACGCCTGAGCAAACCGCGAAGAAAACTCCGAAGGAAACTCCCGAGGAAACCGTGAAAAAACAGTTTACAAAAGGGACGGAGTCTGTTAAAATAAGCAACGGCCTTTGATGAACCGTTCTCCCGGGTTGTCGATTCTCCGACGCTCCTCTGAGGGAACGGCGATTGGGCCGCACGATCCGCCCAATGCGGAAAAAAGAAGGAGGTTTCCCATGACCAAGAGTGAGATCATCGCCGCTTATGCACAGCACGAAGGAGACACAGGCTCTCCCGAAGTGCAGATTGCCCTGCTGACCGATCGGATCAACCATCTGAACGAGCACCTGAAGCAGAACAAGAACGACCATCATTCCAACCGGGGTCTGCTGCTGATGGTCGGCCGCCGTCGCAATCTGCTGGAGTACCTGAAGAAGACGGATATCGAGCGGTATCGGACGCTGATCGCAAGGCTGAACCTGCGCAAATAAGGCAGGTTCTTCCCGGTAGGCAACTGTTCTCAAGTTGCTTTTTGAGGCCGCCGGAAGAGCTGAATGCTTCCGGCGGCTTTTTCAAAAAGATCCCGCGGAGCGCGCGTATGTTATCCCTTGAAAATCCCCGGCGGGGTTTTCATATGATAGCATACGCTCCTCCGGGATTTTCAAACTTTCAAAACCAGAGAAGGAGAAAGCGTATGGAATCAAAAAAGTTTACCATGGACCTGGCCGGACGCCCGCTGACGCTGGAATTCGGAAGATACTGTGAACAGGCGAACGGCTCTGTTTGGGTGCACATGGGCGACACTGTCGTGATGGTGAACGCCACCATGGCGCCCACGCCCAGGGATGGCGTGGATTTCTTCCCCCTTGCGGTGGATGTGGAAGAAAAACAGTATTCCGTCGGGAAAATCCCCGGTGGATTCATCAAGCGGGAAGGCCGTCCCTCCGAAAAAGCAACCCTGACCTGCCGGCTGATCGACCGGCCCCTGCGTCCCCTGTTTAACAAGGGGATGCGCAACGATGTGCAGGTTGTGGTCACGATTCTGAGCGTGGAACAGGATTGTCCCCCGGAAATCCCTGCGATGATCGGTTCTTCCATCGCCCTCGCCATCAGCGATATTCCGTGGAACGGCCCCACAGGCGCGGTTCTGGTGGGCCGGGTAGACGGGAAGTTTGTGATCTGCCCGAACGAAGAGCAGCGGGCCCGGAGCGACCTGAGCCTGTATGTCGCCGGAACGGAAGAAGCGATCATGATGGTGGAAGCCGGTGCGAACGAACTGTCTGAAGCCACCATGCTGGATGCGATCCTGTTCGGACATGAGGAGATCAAGAAACTGGTTGCCTTCCAGAAGCAGATCGTGGCGGAAATCGGCAAGGAAAAGGCGGTTGTTCCGCTGATCGCGACCGGAGACGACATCAAAGCGGCTGTCAGAGCCTATGCTTACGATAAATGCGTATGGACCTTCGCGACGACCGAGCGGGCCGAACGGCAGCAGCGGGAAGCGCAGACAAAGGAAGAGACGTTGGCCGCCCTTTCCGAACAGTTCCCAGAAAGAGAGAGCGAAATCGCCGACGCCCTGTATTACCTGAATAAAGAGGTCATGCGCGCGAAGATTCTGAACGAGGGCATCCGCCCCGATGGCCGGAAGGTGAATGAGATTCGTCCCATCTGGTGCGATGTCGGCGTCCTGCCCCGTACCCACGGCAGCGCGATCTTCACCCGCGGACAGACCCAGGCCCTGACAGTGACCACGCTGGGAACTCTCAGCGAAGGCCAGACGCTGGACGGACTGAGCAACGAAGACTTCAAACGGTATATTCATCATTATAATATGCCGCCCTATGCAACCGGTGAGGCCGGCCGCATGAAGAGCCCCGGCCGTCGGGAGATCGGCCACGGCGCTCTGGCGGAGCGGGCGCTGCTGCCTGTCATTCCCACTGAGGATGAATTCCCCTACGCCCTGCGGCTGGTGAGTGAAATCCTAAGCTCCAACGGTTCTTCCTCCATGGCTTCCGTCTGCGGCTCTACGCTGAGCCTGATGGACGCCGGCGTTCCGATTCACGCGCCGGTGGCCGGTGTGGCCATGGGTCTGATCACCGATCAGGAATCCGGCAAGCTGGCAGTGCTGACGGACATCCAGGGTCTGGAAGACTTCCTGGGCGATATGGACTTTAAGGTAGCCGGCAGCATGAACGGGATCACCGCGCTGCAGATGGACATCAAAATTGCCGGTATCAGCAGGGAGATCCTGCAGCAGGCGCTGCATCAGGCATTGGAAGGCCGCCTGTATATCCTGAAGATCATGCTGGATACTCTGGGACAGCCCAGGGAAGATCTGAGCCCCTATGCTCCGAAGATCATTCAGTTTACGATCAATCCCGAAAAGATTCGCGAAGTGATCGGCCCCGGCGGAAAGATGATCAATAAGATTATCGCGGAAACCGGTGTCAAGATTGACATCGAAGATGACGGACGGGTGTTCATCTCCACGCCTGATCAGGCAGCCGCTGACAAAGCCCGTCGGATTATCGAAGGCATCGCCAAAGACATCGAGGTGGGAGATATCTTCACAGGCAAGGTGGTTCGCATTATGAACTTCGGTGCCTTTGTGGAGCTGGCTCCCGGTAAGGACGGCATGATCCATATCTCCAAGCTGGATAACAAGCGGGTGGAGAAGGTTGAAGACGTGGTCAATATCGGCGATGAGCTGGAAGTTCGCGTCAATGAAATCGATGCCCAAGGCCGGATCAATCTGGTTCGGAACGACATCGAATATACCGCCCGGGAGTCTGCGCACCGCTTTGACGGCAATCGTCGGCCTCCCCGCCGCGGCAGCAATTAAGCCATGAATGAACGGATCCTGTGCCTGGATGTGGGAGATGTTCGCATCGGCGTTGCGGTTTCCGATCCGACCCGAACCATCGCCTCCCCTGTGGAAGTGATCCGAAGGGTCGGATGGGGGCCGGACACCCGCCGAATCGCGGAGCTTTGCCGGCAGTATGGCACGGAAGAAATCCTTTCCGGCCTGCCGCTGAACATGGACGGAACCGAGGGGTTCCAGGCTCAAAAGGTCCGCGAATTCTGTGCTCAGCTGGAAAAGGCCGGCCTGAGGGTGTATTATCAGGATGAACGGCTGACCACGGTTTCCGCTGAAGATGCACTCCTGGAAGGCGGCCTGTCCCGACAGAGCCGCAGGCAGGTGGTGGATAAGGTAGCCGCCGCCCTGATCCTGCAGCAATGGCTGGACGAACAAAAAACAAAAGGAGAAAACAGCAAATGAATGAGAATCCTGTAAACCGTCCCGAAGAAGAAGAGGACGATGACATCATTGAATTGGTGGATGAAAACGGCGAAAGCACCAATTTCGAACACCTGGCGACCCTGGAATACAAGGGAGAAACTTTCCTCGCCCTGTGTGACCCGGAAGCCGATGAGGATGAGGATCTGGAAGTCTTTATCCTGAAAATCGAAACCGATGAGGATGGAAACGACGTGTATACCGTGCCGGATGACGACGTGGCTGACGCGGTATTTGCGGAATTTCAGAAGCTCGTGGATGATACGGACGAATAATACGAATCTTTGATCAAAGCGACCTGTCGGTTTGATCGCATTGAAAACCGCCCACCTCCGGAAATCCGGTTGTGGGCGGTTTTCTTTTCGGGGTCTTCGCTCCCCGCTGTTTCCGTCATCCTGCAGCCTGTCCGGCACTTCGTATCACTCGTTTTGTCGGACCTGCCCGCGCCGGATAATGGCCTTCCGGCCCTGGCCCGTCGGAGCCCGTGCCCCTCATTCTCCTGAGCGATCGGTGGACGTGTCCAGATCCAGCACATACCGTTCCGGCACCCAGCATCGATGCATTCGATTACCGTTCCCGGGGAATTCCACATCCGCAAACCCGTTCTCAATCTGATAAACCATAGCAACGATATATTCCGAAACGGAGATATTCGCCCTGGCATAATTGGTTCCGGGACCCCAATAGGTTTCGGAGGTGGGTATCAGATCGCAGTCGCCCAGCGGATATTCTTCTTTCACCTGTTTCAGATCCACATTCACCCGCTTGACGCCGGTCCAGACGCGGTAGCTGGCTTTTCCGTGATTATTGAAATCCACCTGCACCCACCAGATGCTGCCGTCATAATGCTTTTTCAGCACCCGAACCGTCTCCGTCTGCCAGGTGTCCGGGAAGAAGGTGCCTGGTTCGTCATATTCTGTCGCCGGACCGGATCGGGTCGCCAGCTTCATCAGAAGATTGCAGCCGGTCACATCCGGACGGCTCTCATACACCGTCGCCGTTTTTTCCGCGGCAGCCGGCTTTGCGATGGCCGCGTCCGCCTGCTGAACCAGCATCACCTCCGACAGACATACATCCTTCGGGAAAGCGCTGCCCTTATAGGTGGAGTTGATGATGATCTTCACGGCCTCCACATCCTCCAGGCGTCCTAAGGTAAAGCGCTGCCAGCCGTTTCGGCTTTCATCCTTCAATGTAAGCTCGCCCACATCCCGGAATTTGCTTTCGCCGCTGTATCGAACCTGAACCTTGATGGCCTTCAGGCGGGCATTCAGCACATACTGATCCTTGCCCTTGTCGTTCACAGCCCAGAAACCGTTCTTGAACCAGATTTCATCCACGGTTTCCGGAGCTTCCAGATTCATCTCCAGCCAGGCGCCTTTCTTGGCCGTATACTGCCAGCAGGTGCTCTCATCGTCGTCGATCGCGTTCTGCGGAATCCATTTGGACGGATCGGCCTTGTTGGCGATAAACGCGGAGGCGTTCACCCCCTGAAGGCAAACTTTCACCCGGTCCGTCTCGCCGCGAATCTGCTGAAGGTGAGAATTGACCTGAGCGGTTTGCTGGGTTTGCCCGGTTGTCTGCCCGGTCTGAACGTTTTGTCCGCTCTGAGCCGTCTGACCGGACACAGAAGCCCCCGGCCGGGGCGTGGCGCAGTTGGAGCAGAATTTACCGGTATTTCCCTCCTGATGGCAGTTCGGACAGGTCCATTCTCCGCTTTCGGAGGTTTCCGGCGCCGGGGAGGCACACTCAGGGCAGAATTTCCCGGTGTTGCCCTCCTTGCCGCAGTTTGGACAGGTCCAGGTCCCTGCCGGCTCGCTTCCAGTTCTGGAAGAAACGCTTACCGTTCCCTGGGAAACCGTGGAAAAAGTCAGATACGTTCCGACAATTTCACACATGCCATACCCTTCGGAGTCTGTATTCTGACTCCAGGTATTCGTGTCAGAATCCAGCACTGCGTAGGAATGACCCGGCTCCATCGTAAAGGACGGATAAACGACCCAATAGGCGTTCAGAACCCCGTTGGCGCTCTCCCCTGTCGCCTGCCAAGTCCCGCAGGTTGCCCCGATGGCCCATTTCCCGTCCGTTTTGACACATTCCACGATGCTGATGGATCCCGGCTCGGACGTTCCCTTCCCGCTGTTCCAGTGATAGGTGGAAATCTTTTCCACCAGAATCGGTGCGTCATTCGTCTCAAGGGTCATCCTGCGAAGCTTCTGAACGCCGTTTTGCACCGCGTTACTATTCATGTTGGAAAAGAAATAATCCTGTCCTTCTGCGCCCGCCGCGCCGCAGCACGGAAGCAGGAAACACAGGGCCAGTGCCCACGCAAGCCATTTCTTTGTCATCATGCATTCCTCCGATCAACCTGAAAGCACCGTTCGTTCGTTATTCCCGACTGATCCGATCCTGTTCCCCGCTGTGAACGCCATCTTCCCGAATGTCTTTTGGTTTTTTATCCGACCGGTTCATTCAGCCAGATACCCTCGTCATCTTCTGATTCTTCCCCGTCCTTCGGATCCTCTGACCCGCCTTCCGTTTCTGCAGTTTCCGCATCTTCTCCGTCGGATGTTTCTCCGCCCTCCGTTTCTGCGGTTTCTTCATCTCCGCCGTTTGGTATTTCTCCTCCGTCGGATATCTCTCCGTCTTCCGTTTCAGCCTCTCCTTCGTCGGGTGTTTCTCCGCCCTCCGGAATCTCTCCGCTGTCTTCCTCCTCATCCTCCCCTTCGGATCCCGGCTGCGCCTTCGGAACCGTTTTCCCATCGGTAACGACCGCCAGAATCTCGGAGGTTTCGGAGCTGCCGTCCGGCCAGAGGGTCAGATCCCGCATAGCACCGTTCCGGAAGAGATGGAAGATCACCTCCTGATCACGGAGCAGGCGGTCTTTTGCATAGGTCATAAAGAAAGGTTCATTCGCAAAGCGCAGCTCGTCTGCGCCGTAAATCAGGTCACCGATCCGGATTCCTGCGTTTTCGGCAACGGAATCCATCTTGACGGAAACCACCAGTTTTCCCGCCTCCGGACAGCCCAGACAGCCTTCCGCCAGCGGGCTGTAGAAATCCTGTGTGCTGAAACCCAGCTCATTGTTTTCCGCCTGTTTCTGCAGTTCCAGGGAAGGAGCCTGATAGGGCTGGGTGATCAGGGTGCGGGGTTCATAAGCATCCGTCGCGGAGCTGTACCAGTACAGCTGGGAATCCGGAATCGTAACGACGGTGCCGTCCTCCAGCGTGTATCTGTACACCGCAAAGCGGAGTCTGGCCACGACATAGGGCTCCTTCAGAGAGGGGATCACGGCGTCCATGGTTCCTTCTTTTCCGTCCTTCACCGGCGGTTCAAAGTTCACGGTGCGCCAGTTCAGTTCCACCCGGCCGGTTTCCGCGTTATGGTAAAAGATCCCCTTCCCGTCCCGCCGGTCAAAGCACTGCACCAGGCCGATATTCTTCACAGCCTTGCCGGTACGATTCGTATACGTAATCTTGATGCTCAGGCCGTCCTTTTTCTGTTTGATTTTCGCGGAAGTGATAAAGATCTGAAGGCCCGGAGAAAGCGCCTCCTCCTTCACGGTCACTTTGATTTTGATTTCCTTATCGCTGCCGTCCCGGGTCACGCCGATGATGGTCGCCTTTCCGGGAACGCCGCCCGTCACATTCCCCTCCTGATCCACCGTGGCCACCGCTTCGTTGTCGCTTTTCCATGACAGACGCTTTTCTGTCGCGTCATCCGGCTTCACCTGATAGGCAATACGTTCGGTCTGCCCGTAGGCCAGGCTCATCTTGGCCTCTTCCGCCTTGACGGAAGTAATCGGAATCACGACGGTCACCTTCGCCGAAGCGGTGAGCGTTTCGTCTTCTGAAAGGGTCGCTGTGCAGGTGATCTCCGCCTCGCCGGGCGCAATCGCTTTCACGCTGCCGTCCTTCACCTTCGCCACCGATTCATCGGAGCTCTCCCAGGCATAGGAAACCTTCGGTTTCTTCCCCGCGCCTTCCAGCGCCGGGGTCAGCTTTCCCTTCTTCCCGACAGCAAGCGTCAGCTCCGTCTCGCTCAGGCGCAGGCTGGCCTCAGCTTCAGCCTCACCTTCACCCTCAGCCATCGCAGCGGGCAGCACGGAAAAAGCCAGAATAAGCGTACATAAAAGCGCCAGCAGTCTTTTCATCGCTGCCACCCCCTGTGTTTCAATCCACCGATTCTCCTACTTAGAGGAGCTCAGGTAGTAGGAGAACATATACCCGGTTTTCCCTTTTACCGAGACTTTGGACCAGACGCTCCCCCATTTCAGAACCGTCACCGCCGTCCCGACGCGATAGGAGCCCAGAATGGTGCTCCAGGAATTGGCCTCAGCCCGAAGGTTCAGCGTTGTTCCGGAAGGCGTCCAGACATACATGGTTTTCCCGGTTCCTCCGCCGCCTCCGCCGTTTCCGGAATCAGAGTAGAGATATTTGGTCATCATGTATCCCGTTTTTCCTTTGACGCGAACCTTGCACCAGCTGGTCCCTTTATCCAGAACGTTCACCGTCGTCCCCACCGGATAGGCGTCAAGCACCTTGGAAGAGGAAGAGGGCTTGGCCCGCAGCCGCACCATATACCCGGTTCTGATGGTTCTCTTTTCCGCCATGACCGAAGCCGTGGAAAAAAGAATCAGCAGGCACAGCAGCCCCGCAACGATCCGCTTCGTTTTGTCCATTCGATACATCATAACCCTTCCTTTCCAGATTCGGACGCTCCGCCTGAAGGAGCGCGCCATTCACTATTTGATGCGGAAATGAACCGCAAATCATCCACTGCAGATTCAGTATACCATAAAAGCGGGTGAAACGACAATGGAAATCTTGCCTTTCAGTCGAAAAATCACACAAAAAATGCATCCGATCGGGCCCGATCTCGGGAAAACGGAGGAAATCGGGATCAACCCAGCCGTAAAAAAACAGATCGATCAGGCTGCCGATCCACGGGCGACGCGCTAAATCTGAATCCGAAAACCCCTGCGGAGGGGTACCAAAGCAGCGGCAGAATATGCTATAATCATCGGGAGAATTCTTCGGGGGAAGGCAGCCGATGGTTATGAAAGAGCAGCGCAGGATCATCCGTGACCTCACCGTTGGCAGCGTGCCGCGAACGCTGCTGAGTTTTTCCATGCCGCTTTTCCTCTCCGGCCTTCTGCAAATGGTATACAATATGGTGGATATGATTGTGGTCGGCCGTTTTGTTGGCACAAACGGGCTTTCCGCCGTAGCCATCGGCGGCGAGGTCCTGCAGTTGATCACCTTCGTCTCCATAGGCTTTTCCAATGCCGGCCAGATTCTGATCTCCCGATATGTGGGCGAAGAGAGGTATGACCGGGTGGGTGAGATGGTCGGCACCCTGTTCACCCTGTTGGAAGGGCTGGCGGTCCTGATCATGGTTGCCTTCCTGTTTTTCTATCAGGATGTGCTGGTCTGGCTGAACACGCCGGAGGAAATCTGGGAATACACCCGGCAATATGCCGTCACCTGTATTTACGGGGTGGTGTTCATCTATGGATACAATCTGGTCTCCGCCATCCTCCGCGGCATGGGAGACTCCCGGCATCCTTTCCTGTTCATCGCGATCGCTTCCGTGATCAACGTCATCCTGGATCTCCTGCTGGTCGGCCCCCTGAAAATGGGTCCGCTGGGCGCGGCCCTGGCCACGGTCATCGGTCAGGCGCTCAGCTTCTTCTTCGCCCTCCGGCTTTTGTATAAAAACCGGCGTCAGATCCATTTTGACTTCCGTCTCTCCCGTTTCCGGATCAGAAAGCTGGTGATCCGGCCTCTGCTGGCCCTGGGCATCCCCATGGTGATTCAAAGCGCAGCCATCACCTTTTCCATGCTGTTCGTCAATGCGTATATCAATGCCTACGGAACGGTCGCCGTAGCCGTAACAGGCGTAGCCCGAAAGCTTGAAAATATGATCGGCGTCGTTTCCCAGGCTATTTCCTCGGCCGGCGGCGCGATGGTTGCCCAGTCTCTGGGAGCCCGGAAACCCGATCGTGTTCCCAAAATCGTCGGCCATGCCATCTGGATCGTAGCGATTCCCGCGGCGATCTTCGCCGTCATCACCGGGCTGCGTCCCGATTGGCTCTTCGGTCTTTTTTCCGATGACCCCGCTGTGCTGGCCATGGCGACAACCTATATTCCTGTCGCCATGATTCAATATCTGGGCTGTACCCTGCGTCCCGCCAGCTTCGCGCTGATCAACGGCTCCGGAAATTCCCGGCTGAATCTGGCGGTAGCGATTCTGGACGGTATGCTCTGCCGGATCGGGCTGTCCCTGCTGCTGGGGGTCACCCTGGGATGGGGCATCCGGGGATTCTGGTATGGCAATGCCCTGTCCGGACTGGTTCCGTTCCTGATTGGCAGCGTCTATCTGGCTTCCGGCCTGTGGAGAAAAGCGGTCGCGAAACCGCGGAAAACAGACGCTGATAACACGAAAGCATGACAGGAGCATTTTCCTCTGTGATTGCCAGATCACCTCTGCCATTTCGTGCCGGATGACTATTTTGCGTCCACTCCGCTGCGCGCTCGTGGGCAAAATATGTCTCTGTATACGGCTGTCCCGATGGAAAGAACCGGCGCCTCGTTTTCACGATGCGCCGGTTCTGTATTCGACATGAGACAGGGGGCTGTGTCCGCCAGGAGATTCATTCCGGCCTGTATCCTGAACGAACCTATTCTGAATGAACACCGTCCGGAAAGGACACGTTCACTTCCTGTATTTACTGAGCCAGTCTCTCCGCAATAGCGTTCAGGAAAGCCCTGCTGTTCACCGGCTCCGCTTTTCCCTCATACAGAAGAGCCAGATCCTTCGTCATGATCCCGGCGTTGATGGTGTCCAGTGTCGCCTTCTCCAGCCGGTCCGCGAAGGCCTGCAGATCGGGAAGGCCGTCCAGTTCCCCGCGTTTCCGCAAGGCGCCGCTCCACGCAAAGATGGTCGCCACGGGGTTGGTGCTGGTCTCCTCCCCCTTCAGATATCGGTAATAATGCCGGGTCACCGTGCCGTGGGCCGCTTCATATTCGAACTGACCGTTGGGGCTCACCAGCACGGAGGTCATCATGGCCAGAGACCCGAAGGCGGTAGCGATCATGTCGCTCATCACATCGCCGTCGTAATTCTTGCAGGCCCAGATAAATCCGCCTTCCGATCTGACCACCCGGGCCACGGCGTCGTCAATCAGCGTGTAAAAATACGTGATCCCCGCCTTTTCAAAGGCTTCCCTGTATTCCCGCTCATAGATTTCCGCGAAAAGGTCCTTAAACCGGTGATCGTAGGTCTTGCTGATGGTATCTTTGGTGGAGAACCACAGATCCTTCTTCACGCTGAGCGCATACTGAAAGCAGGAACGGGCAAAAGAGGAAATGGATGCGTCCAGATTGTGCATCCCCTGGACAACACCGGGGCCCTTGAAATCAAAGACCTTCTGGCGGATTTCCGTTCCGTCTTCCCCCGTAAACACGATTTCCGCCCTTCCGGCTCCGGGAACGCGAATTTCCGCGTTGCGATAAACATCCCCGTAAGCATGGCGGGCGATGGTAATCGGCTTCTTCCAGGTCCGCACCGTGGGGCGTACGCCGTCCACCAGAATCGGGGCCCGAAAGACCGTTCCGTCCAGAATCGCGCGAATCGTACCGTTGGGGCTTTTCCACATTTCCTTCAGATGGTATTCCTCGACCCGCTGAGCGTTGGGAGTGATCGTGGCGCATTTCACAGCCACGCCGTATTTCAGCGTGGCATTCGCGCTGTCCACGGTCACCTGATCGTTCGTCTCGTCCCGATGCCTGAGCCCCAGGTCGTAGTATTCCGTTTTCAGATCAACATGGGGGGCCAGCAGGATTTCCTTGATGTCCGCCCAGAGGATCCGTGTCATCTCGTCGCCGTCCATCTCCACCAGAGGGGTCTTCATCTGAATCTTCGCCATGACATTGCTTCTCCGTTCTTTTCTGATTTCCCGGATGGGAAAGCATGATGAAAAGTTCACCGTGGGCATTGTATCGCCCACGGTGAGAAGAAGCAAGAGGATGTACCGTAAAACAACAGGAAAACAATTTCGCTTCCGCGGCCGTTCCTGCGGCGTGTCCCGAAAACGTTCCGCCGCCGCGGCCGTCCCTACGGTGTCTCCATGAACCATTCCTCCGCCGCCGCGGAATCCGGTTCCGGCGTCGCGGTCACGAAAACCTCATAATGCGTATAGTCATCCCGTGAAAAAAAGCCGTCATAATTCGCGTCGTTGCCGCTGTAAGTATCCGGAGCGCGGGTTTCAGTCACCACGGTTCGAATCCCGTTTCCGTCCCAGGTGCCTTCCAGCGGGAAAATAATCGTCATCTGGAGCCATCCGACCCCGTCATGGTATTGATTGGGAAAATAGGCGTAATAAACCCGGGGCTGGGTGCCGTTCAATTCCTCCACCGGATCCTCAAAGGAGGTTTGCGGATTCTTTCTGACCTGGTTCGCTTTCTGTGTCGGAACGGACAGCACGCTTTCCCTGGTCTCCCGTCCGGGATTCAGAGCCCAGAGGAAAGCCCCGGCAATCACCGGAAAACGGTTGGGATCGCTGACTCGAAGCTGCAGATGATTAATGGTGTTGTACAGCAGGGAAACGGTGATCTCAACGTCCTCCGGTTCCTCCGCCCCGTCCCGCGTCGTAATGCCCAGCACCGCCAGCTTTTCATACATCTCGAAAAGGCTGTTCACCGGCTGCTCGCCCTCTGTGATCAGAAACTGATTCGCCTGCTCCACATAGGCCTTCAGCGTATTCTGGGCGGGGGTGTTCAGCTTCCAGGCCAGGTCGGCGAGGCTTCCCGCGGCAGGAAGCAGCGTCGTCAGCAGGGCCAGCATCAGCACCAGCATGACCCGCGGCAACGCATTCTTCTTCACCATATGTCGCCTTCACCGCGGAGCTTTTGTTCCATCACTTCCACAGCCTTGATGATCAGATCCACGCAGCCTGAATATCCCAGAGCGCCGGAATCGAGGCACAGATGATAATTGTTCACGTCGCCCCAGTTCCCCGTAGCATAGTAATTATAATAGGCCGCGCGCTGTTTGTCCGTTTTTTTCAGGATCTCCTCCGCCTTCATCGGATCGACATGGTTGTATTCAATGATCCGCTCCATCCGGTCTTCCTTCGGGGCGCGGATGAAGACATTCAGCACGTTTTCATGATCCCGCAGCACATAATCCGCGCATCGGCCCACCAGAATGCAGGGGCCTTCGTCCGCAATGCGGCGGATGGTATCAAACTGCGCGAGAAAAATCTTGTGATTCAGAGGCATGTCCAGATACATGCCGCCGGCGTCCGCCCTGGGACCGCCCATGAGGGAAAACAGAAGCCCTTTGTTGCTTTTTTCGTCATAGCTTTCCAGAACCTGCTCGCTGATCCCGCTGTCCTTGGCCGCCTCTGTCAGCAGATCCTTGTCATAATACGGAATGTCCATTCGCTCGGAAAGCATGCTGGCAATATATCGCCCGCCGGATCCATACTGCCGCCCGATTGTGATGATCGTCTGATACTTCATACGTCTCCTCCCCTTTCGTTTTCCGTGGAAAGCGCTGCTTCGTGTCATCCCGTCCCGTGCTTCGCCGTCTCAACTTGTCTCCGTCTGTAAGCAGTATACCACATGCTTGTATTTCCGTCAATTTCATGTTACACTCCTGTGGTGGATTCCCGGGGAACCGAAGCGAAATCATTTGTCTTTCAGGCAGAAAGAGCAAATCGTCCCGCGAAGGTTCCGAATGAAAGAGGTGCAAACTGTGAAAACGCCCGTAAACAAGGAAACACTGAAGCAGCATTTCACCTACAATTGGTGGAAATACCTCCTGCTGGCTGTGATATCTTTCTTCGCGATCGACCTGCTCTACACCGCCACGGCCTACCGTTCTCCGGAGGACAAGAAGGTGCAGGTTTATGTCTACGGCTATATCAATCAGAATACGCTGGACGAATACATGGCCCGGATCAACCGGGAACAGATGCCGGATATGGAAGTTATGGACAGTCTGGCCCTGACCACCGATGCCACCTACGGGCCCATGCAGCTGATGACCTATATGGCTGTCGGCGAGGGAGATCTGTATCTGCTGCCCCGCGATCAGTTTATCTCATCGGCAGCGGAAAGCGCCTTCTATTTTCTGGAGGAGGATCAGGAGCTGATGCAGCTGTTCTCCGACGCGGGAGTCAACCTGCAGAACGGATGGCGTAAAATCACGGAGACCGGTGAAACTCACCTCTGCGGCATTCCGCTCAGCAAGCTCCCCGGTCTCAGTCAGTATGTTTATGTTCAGGATGGATATCTGTGCGTCCTGGCCACCGGCGGCAATGTGGAAAACACCATGAAGTTCCTGAAAATCCTGGCTGCGGATATGATAAAGGCACCGGAGGAATCCGCTCCTCAGGAAACTGCCGTTCCGTCGGAGGAATCCACTCCTCAGGAAACTGCCGTTTCACGTCAGCCGCGCCACCGAAGGAATCGTCTTCTCATTCGTTTGTGCTGACTCCGCGCAGTCCCTTCGCCAGTTTCCCGGCCAGTTCCTGTTCCTGCTCGATAAACCGCCGCGCCGGGTCGTACCAGACCGGGGCGGCGACTTTAAATACATGCTTTTTATAGTCCACATGCACCGGATACAGTTTCAGGGCACGTCCGCAGGACCGGTACCATAATTCACCCAGCCGCAGCCAGCTGGTATTGATCCATTCGTGATGGCTCAGCCATCCGCTGGGCTGCTCCGGGAAAACAACCAGATACTCATCCCGCTGAAGCACGCGGATGCTCTGGCGCAGCGTGAGCATAATCCGCTGGTCGTGATACACCGGAACGCTCTGCACGCTGCGCAGAATCGGCGGAATCACGAGCGCGGCCAGATAAGGAATCGTCACGTTAAAAAGGGGCTCAAAGAAGCTGCCGGGTTTCCACCAGTAATCCTGTCGAACATAAGCGGGCACTTCCTTCGGCTCCATCATCCCGTTGTTAATCCAGGCGTGGCACTTATCCCGAAGGGGAAACTTGGTCATGATGTCCACAGGGCCGATCGCCCCCACGTGATTGACCACAAAGACGCAGGGACCTTCCTCAAAGGGAACCTCCCATTCTGTGGACATTCGGTGCGTCAGCAGGCGGATCATTCCGCCGGCCACTTTATAAAAGCGCTTTCCCATGCTTCATTCCCCAATCGTTCCGAATCTTATACTGATCTTTGATCAAAACGACCTGTCGTTTTTATAACTCCAAAGGTGCGTCGAAGATCGCATGAGACGGGATTAATTGCTTCTCGAATAATTCGGCGCTTCCTTCGTGATGGAGATATCATGGGGGTGGCTTTCCGCCAGGCCCGCGCCGGTGATCCGGATAAATTCGCTGTTTTTCCGGAGCGCGTCGATGTTAGGCGCTCCGCAGTATCCCATCCCGCTTCGCAGGCCGCCGACCATCTGGAAGATGGTGTCGGCCAGGGTTCCCTTGTAAGGAACACGGCCTTCCACGCCTTCCGGAACCA
>CADBLV010000368.1 GCA_902795555.1 uncultured Eubacteriales bacterium
AAGCGGCCGAGACGATATTCATCCGTGCCGAGGAGAAGATCGATCGTGTAGCGAGTGGGGACATTGAAGGTGAACTCAAACTGATCCGGGAAACATTCCCGGATGCTGTCCAGCAGGGCCAGGGCTGCGGCGACCGGATCCGCGGAAGCAGGGGAGGTGAAATGAAGCTGGACACCTCCGCAGGGCTCTCCCGCATACTTGGAAGCGCAGGGCGTGAACCAGTGCGGCCGGAAGCGGACTCCCGGAATGCCGCGGCTTTCGGCGGCGGCGGCCAGACGGATGTAATCAATCCAGGGGGCGCCGATCACCTCAAAGGGGAGGCAGGTTCCCCGGCCTTCGGAAACATTCGTGCCTTCGAAAAGACAGGTTCCCACATAGGCGAGGGCACAATGCCAGGTCGGACAGTTAGGGGAGGGCGGCGGCCAGGGAAGACCCGTTTCTTCCGGCCTGGTATTTCTGTGCCACCCCTGCAGGGGAACCACATGCAGGGAGAGGGAATCAAGCTTCAGGAACGCTTTGACCCAGCGGGCATATTCCCCGATCGTCAGGCCGTAACGGGTGGGAAGGGGATAGAGTCCCACATAGGAGGAAAAGCGCGGATCGAGGACGGGACCCTGAATCAGATCCCCTCCGAGGGGATTGATCCGATCGAAGACGACGACGGTCTTGTTTGCTTTGGCACATTCCTCCATGGCCAGGGAAAGGGCATACAGATAGGTATAGAACCGGGCGCCGACGTCCTGCATATCGAAGCAAAAGATGTCAAAGGTATCCAGCATCTCCGCTGTGAGACGATGGCTGCCGCCATAGACGGAAAAGACCGGCAGGCCGGAAACCGGATCGACACAGGTGGAGACTGCTTCTCCGGCCTGGATGGATCCCCGGATGCCGTGCTCGACGGCGAAAAGGGCAGAGACATGATACTGTTCGCGGAGAACATCCACGGTGGAACGGAAATCCCCGGTGATGCCGGTCTGGTTAGTCATCAGACCGACCCGACCGCTTTTCAGCAGGGAGGAAACGGAAGAACGGCAATCAATGCCGGATAAGACCTTGCTCATGATGGAGACTCCTGATCAAATCATACTTGGGCAGAGGGAACGAAAGGACAGGATAAAACGGGAAAAAAGATGGATGAAACCGGCCTATATGGTTCTTCGAAAAGGGGGCCGTTTCCAGGACGGAAACGGCCCCACAACCAGGGAAAGAGAGAAGATGGGATGGGGAAATCACTTCTTGGCGGCCACGAAGGCATCCACCTGCGCCTGCAGCGTGTCGATCACGGTCTGCAGACCGGCGTCCTTCATGCGCTGGAGCATTTCGGGGATGACCACATCGGGATCAGAGGTACCGGTGATCAGTTCCGGCTTGTACTCCTGGAAGATCTGGGAGATGGCCAGGCACTCGGTCATCACGTCGTTGAGGTCGGGGGTGAAGCCCATGACCGCGGAAATCTTGGCATCCTTGTAGCCTTCGAACACCTTCGCCCACTGATCGGGATCGGCGGGAACTTCCGGGAACGCGGAGGCTTCCACGGGGCCCAGGGTGTAGTGGCCCTGCGTGTAGGCCCACAGGCTCATGTTCGTGTTGCCCAGTTCGGTCTTCACGGCGGTGCCATTTTCCATGTTGTAGTGCTTGCCTTCGATGCCGTAGCGGGCCATGGTCCGATAGGTGGCATCGGTGTTCATGAGCTGGATCAGCTTCAGGCACTCATCGACATGCTCGGTGGCGCTGCTGATGGCGGTCATGGAGCCGCGGATGGAATAGGTGCTCATGAAGGGTCCGTCGAAGCGGGAGATGTAAACGGGCTTTTTGATCGCGTTGGCCCAGACGGTCTCCGCGCCGAACCAGCCCTGACCGGACTGAACCACACCAGCCTGCGCACGGGGCATGGACTCGGTGACGGCGGCATCCTGATTGATGTAGCCCTTCTGATACCACTCATGGAGCTTCTTCAGGCGGTTCACATAGGCGGGGATTTCCAGCGCGCTCTTAACCACCAGTTCCTGATCGGTTCCCTGAGCATCCCAGTCCAGACCAACCAGATATTCCTGGTTCAGCCAGTCGACGAGGCAGTTGTCCCAGGAGGTCAGGCCGGCCTTGGACATCTTGAAGGGATAGTCATCCGGATGATCCTGCTTGTACATCTCGAAATACTTCTCAATGCCATCGAAGGAGATGTAGTGATCCACTTCCTGGCCCTTTTCATTGACGAAGTAGTTCGTGTCCATGATCCAGAAGATTTCCATGCCGATATCCTTCATGTGGGGGATCGCATAGATCTTGCCTTCGGTATCCATGGCAGCCCAGGCGGCGTCGATGACGGAGTTCTTCAGATCCGGGAACTCGTTCAGCTTCGCAGAGATGTCCATGAACATGCCGTTGGTTACGTTGGTGGCATAGTCATTGTACCAGTCGCAGGTGAAGCAGATGTCGAAGGGCTCGCCCGTGTTCATAGCCAGAGCGATCTGATCGTTGGTCATGTACTTGAATTCGCAGGTGACGCCGATCTTTTCAGCGGAATACGCATTCAGCGCAGCCTCTACTTCGGGCCAGTCGATCGGAGCTTCAGCGGAGCAGCCCATCCACCAGATGAGCTTCACGGGCTCGTCAGCCATGGCGAGGGGCGCGACCGAGATCAGCAGCGCGATCGCCAGCAGAAGGGAAATGAGTTTCTTCATGGGGTTACCTCCTTAAAATGATATATTGGAACGGCATCCGCCGTTCAAACCGAGATCAGGGAACCGGAACAACTCACGACTGTCAGCCCATCAACCTTTCACAGCGCCAATGGTCAGGCCGCTGATGAAATACTTCTGGAAGAAGGGATAGCTGAACATGATGGGCACCACCGAGATGACCACGATGGCCATCCGCATGGTCTCGCTGGGAAGCACGCTGCCGCTGTCGGCGGACATGTTGCCCTCGTTGTTCGTCAGGTAGGAGATATTCTCCTCGATATTCATCAGAACGTACTGCAGGGGATAGAGATCGCGCCGGCTTGTTTCGATATACAGCTTGGCCTGATACCAGTCGTTCCAGTAGGCAAAGGTCAGGAACAGGGCGATCGTCGCCAGGGCGGGGAGGGAGATCGGCAACACCAGCTGGGCGAAGATCCTGAGCTGATTGGCGCCGTCAATCTTGCCGGACTCGATGATTTCATCAGGCACGGAGGTCTGGAAGAAGGTGCGCATGATAATGACATAGAAGGAGGAGCAGCAGATCGGAAGGATCAGGGCCCAGTAGGTATTTTTCAGACCGAGGAGCTGCGTGTTGACAACGTAGGTGGACAAAAGGCCGCCGTTGAAGATCATGGGGATGAAGATCATCGTCGTATACAGGCCGCGGAGCCGGAAATTCTTCCGGGACAGGACATAGCCCATGGTGGCAATCAGGGTGACACCCAGGGCCGTGCCCACGAAGGTGATTCCGATGGACGTCAGGAAGGCCTGCACCACCACAGGGATCCCCGCAGAAGAGCGAATACGCCAGACATACTGATAAGCATCGGTGGCCCATTCCATGGGGGTGAAGCTGTAGCCCACCTTGCCGATGGAGGCTTCGGAGGAGAAGGAGATGATGATGACGAAGACCACGGGCACCAGGCAAAGGAGAGCCAGGAAGATGAACAGAATGCTGTACAAAACGTTGGTTCCCGGCTTGATTGAATTGAACCTTATCATACCGCTGCCGGTTTCTCTGGGGCCTGAGGAAGGAAACTGTTTCTTTTTCATCGCTTTTCAACCTCCTTTCTCAGAACAGGGCGCTTTCTTTGTCGATCTTGCGGACGATCGCGTTGGCTACGATCATCGTGATACATCCGAGGGTCGACTGCAGGAAGCCCGCGGCGGAAATGTATCCGTAGACCGGGCGGGGATTGTTGAACATGGAATTGAAGACATAAACATCCAGAGTCAGATACACACTGGTGAGGCTGCTGGAGTTCCGGGTCGCCCGATAGAACAGACCAAAGTCGGAATTGAAGATCTTTCCGATGGCCATGATGAACATGATGATCATGATCGTTTTCAGCATGGGCAGGGTGATGTACCGGGTTTGCTGCCACTTGGTGGCTCCGTCGATGACCGCCGCCTCATACAGGCTGTCGTCAATTCCCTTGATCGAGGCCAGATAGACCACCATGCTGTATCCGATGGTTTTCCACATATGTAAGAATATCAGGAACCATGGCCAGTAGCCAATGGCCTCTTTCTGATACCATCGGACAGGCTGCCCGCCGAAACCGATGATCATCCGGTTGACCAGGCCGTTATCCGTGGACAGGAAGGCGAAGACGAAATAACCCACGACCACCCAGCTGAGGAAATGGGGCAGGAACATGGCTGTCTGCGTGACCTTGGCCAGGCGCTCGCTCCGCAGATGATTGATCATGATGGCCAGGGACACCGGAATCAACACGCCGAGAATAATGAAGATGATGTTATACCCGATGGTATTCCGGAACATGTTGATCGTCGTTTCCTTATTATTCGCGAAAAGGAAACGGAAATTGTCAAACCCGCACCAGGGACTGTTGTTAAACAGGCTCCAGAGGAACCCTTTCCCGGGGGCGACCTTGTATTTTTTAAAGGCGATGATCAATCCGAAAATCGGAACGTAGCAAAAGAGAAGATACCACACCGTCGTCGGGAGAGAGAGCAGGAAGAGCTGAAAATCGTCCTGCGTAAAGCGGCGCTTTTTCCGGACCGGCACCGGCTTTCCCGGGTTGGTTGCTTTCATAAAAGTTGCCCCTTTCCTTCAGACTTCCGGGGGCCGGGGACGGGCGCCCCGGCGGCTGAAATGATCCCGATCCGGGCTGTGCACAAGCGGAAAAACCCAAGCAAAACCTGTGAGCCTTCTTTGGCCGGAACCGTTCAGCATATTGATTTCGTCTCAATCAACGGGGGCATTATACCACATGTTGCGGAAAAAAGCTACAGGATCTTGAAAAAAATTCACACAAGTATCCAAAAAAATTGCCCTTTTTATTTCCTAGGGGTTTTCCGGTTGGATTGAAACGGGACGTTGTTGCACTTTGTCCGGGGTTTTCCGGTTGCTTTGAACCGGATCGCCTGCTATAATACAGAAAACGGAGAACGGAAGAAAAGGAGCCATTATTATGGAAGTTTTAAGCAAACTGGATACAGAACAGCGCAATCCCGCCAGCGCGGAAATTGACCGGATGTCCACGGAGGACATGGTACGGATGATCAATGAAGAGGATCACAAATGCGCGGAGGCGGTGGGAAAGGTACTTCCCGAGATCGCCCGGAGCGTGGACCTGATTGAGGCTCAGGTGCGCCGCGGCGGAAGGCTGTTTTACGCGGGGGCCGGTACCTCCGGCCGGCTGGGCGTGCTGGATGCCGCCGAATGTCCTCCCACATACGGGGTGTCCCCCGATCTGGTGGTAGGGCTGATCGCCGGCGGGGCACCCGCGCTTCTGAAAGCCGTGGAAGGGGCAGAGGACAGTCCGGAACT
>CADBLV010000369.1 GCA_902795555.1 uncultured Eubacteriales bacterium
AGGAATACCTGGAACAACGGCTGAAAATCGAAGCACTGGAAGGACATGAAAACGCGCTGTTTCTTTCGTGGCAAAAACGGCGAATCACACAGCGTGCCGTGCAGAACCTGGTCAAAAAATACGCGAAGGCCGCCGCTCCCCTGAAAACCAGGATCAGTCCGCACAAGCTGCGCAGCACCTTTGCCACCAATCTGTATCAGGAGACCGGGGATATTTATCTGGTTGCAGACGTGCTTGGACACACCTCCGTCGACA
Organism: uncultured Eubacteriales bacterium; assembly: GCA_902795555.1. The sequence continues at coordinate 256 of CADBLV010000369.1, forward strand.
CGACCAGGAGACATTACGCGGACATGACGGACGCCAGACGCCGCATGGCGGCGGAACATGTGCGTCTTCCGGGAGATCCACAGTTTCAGGCCAAAGAGGACGATCAATCATGAAGACGGAATCCGACCGGATGCTGTTTCATCCTCGCTGAGGAGAATGTCACTGATCAGGACCGATTTGAAATCCGAGTCGCCTTTCACGCATTTCATGCAGTTGTCGCAGATTTTGTTCGGATCCAGATCGCATCGGTCACATTCTCCGCATCCGATACAGACCCGATCGTACAGGACGCATTGACGCTGTACAGCCAATTCGTTCACTCCCCTTCCCTGCCCTTATCCGGATTTTGATTATAATCCGTTTTCACCGGTTGGTCAATCGGGGGAACGGCAGCGTCAGGCGGAGAGAGATGGAAAGAGACGGCTGAATTTCACCACGACTGAGCATTCTTGATTCAGGAGGTCTAAGCAATGTCAGGAAACGTGTATTTAATTCCCGGAAAAGAAAAACGGGTTTGGAGCAGGCATCCCTGGGTTTATCAAAGCGACATCGAACGGGCGGATTCCGCCTGCACACCGGGCGACGTCGTGAGCGTTTTCAGCCACAAGGGCCGCTTTCTGGCCAAGGCCCTTTACAACCCCAAGAGCCAGATTTCCCTGCGGATCATGAGCTATCAGGACGAAGAGATTGACCGGGCCTTCATTTTCAGACGGGTTCGGGAGGCGATTGATTATCGCCGGGCCTTTGCGGACCTGAAGAGCTGCCGGCTGATTTTCGCGGAAAGCGACCGGCTGCCCGCGCTGATTGTGGACGCGTTTGGCGATGTGCTGGTTTTGCAATGCCTGTCGCTGGGGATGGAGCAGTTTAAGAAGGACGTGGTTGACGCGCTGGTTGAGACGCTGCATCCTGCCGGCATCTGGGAGCGGAATGACGTACCCGTTCGCAGGCTTGAAGGGCTCGAGATGACCTGCGGACTGCTGTACGGCAGTGTGCCGGACGCAGTGGAAATCCAGGAGAACGGCGTGCGGTTTTATGTGGACGTGAAGGAAGGCCAGAAAACCGGTTTTTTCCTGGACCAGAAGGAAAACCGGGCAGCGATTGCGCCGTTTGTTCGGGATCGGGACGTGCTGGATTGCTTCACTCACACCGGTTCTTTTGCCCTTCACGCGGGCTTTTACGGAGCCCGGAGCGTGATCGGCGTGGACATCAGCGAAAGCGCCTGCGAATTCGCGCGGAAAAACGCGGCGCTGAACGGCCTGGAAGACCGGGTTTCCTTCGTTACGGCCAACGTATTTGATTATCTTGGCGAAGCAAGCCGAAAAGGTGAAAAAAAAGATGTGATCATTCTGGATCCGCCGGCGTTTACCAAAACCCGTTCGGCCGTGGAAAGCGCCGTCAGGGGTTATAAGGAAATCAATCTGCGGGCCATGAAGATGATCAGGCCCGGCGGAATTCTGATTTCCTGCAGCTGCAGCCAGCATCGTTTGCCGGATCTTTTTAAGAAGATGATTCTCGACGCGTCAGGTGACGCAAGGGTTCAGCTGCGGCAGATTGAATTCCGGACACAGGGACGGGATCATCCGATTCTTCCGGCCGCGCCGGAAACCCAATATCTGAAATGCGGGATATACCAGGTTTTCCCCACATAACGCAGACGATGACAAAATGCCTGCCCTTTCCGGGCAGGCATTCGCGCAAAAAAGTGCTTAAATCCGAATCAGTTCTTCTTCATTTCATAGCCCAGGGTTTTCAGATCGGAAAGGTTATTGCGCCAGTCCGTGCGGATTTTCACCCAGAGCTTCAGATTCACATGGGTGTCCAGGAGACGTTCGATATCCTGTCGGGCTTCTGTTCCGATGGTTTGCAGCATGGCGCCCTGTTTGCCGATGATGATTCGCTTATGGGCTTCCCTTTCGCAATAGACCGTGGCATTGATTTCTGTAAGGGTTTCGCTTTTCTGCTCGATGCCGAGGATTTCCACGCCGATGCCATGGGGAACCTCGTCGCGGAGATGGCGGAGGGCCTTTTCCCTGATGATTTCAGCGCAGAGCACGCGCTCCGGCTGATCGGTGATCATATCTTCGGGAAAATACTGCGGGCCGTGGGGCAGAATGCCAAAGAGGACTTTTTCCAGCTGCTCCAGGCCATCCCGTTTTTTCGCGCTGACAGGCACGATGTCGGTAAACCCCATTTCCGCAAAGCGGGAAATGGCCGAAAGAACGGCTTCTTTCTTCACAAGGTCGATTTTGTTCAGGGCGAGAATCCGCGGAATCTCCTGAAAGCGCTTCAGATCTTCCGCGATTTGCAGATCCTTTTCATGAACGGCGGAGACATCCGCGATCATCAGAATGGCGTCCATGCCGTCCATCGCGCCGCGGACAGACTGCATCATGATTTCGCCCAGTTTCGTTCTCGGCTCATGGATGCCGGGCGTGTCGAGGAAGACAATCTGATGGTTTTCCTTCGTGAGGATGCCCATCAGACGGCTGCGGGTCGTTTGCGGGCGGCTGGAGACTATGGCCACCTTCTCCCCGATGAGGGCATTCATCAGGGATGATTTGCCCACGTTGGGTCGCCCGACGATCGTGAT
>CADBLV010000370.1 GCA_902795555.1 uncultured Eubacteriales bacterium
CCCACGGACAGCGCGTCGATGGATGTAGCGATCCCCTGAATGATCAAGGCGCCGAATCCCACCGCCGGTGTGATATCCTCCTCTGTTTTTCGGATTCCTTCCCAGACCATTTTTCCGCCGATCACAAAAAGCAGCCCGGCGCCGATCCAGGGCACAAACCGTTTCACCGCGGAAAAAACCGCAATGATCCGCACAGCCAGCACCCATCCGATCAAAGGCATCGCGATCTGAAACAGGGCAAACACGCCGGCGATCAGCAGCATTTTTCGCCGGGGCATGTCCGGTTCATTCATTCCGTTAACGACGGACACGGAAAAGGCATCCATCGCCAGACCCACACCCAGCAGCATACTGCTCAGGATCTTATCGAAGGATAATAGCATCAAATCGTTCCCTTCAGTCTGAAGTGTTTTCCTGTCGTGATTTTTTCCCGGTCTTTACAAGGCTGCCCGTTCCTGATAAACTGATTCGCGGTTCCTGTTCATCGCCCGGGATGAGGGTACAGACAGGAGCACGCCGCACTGCGTACTGAAGGAGGGTTCCCCTTGCGTCTTCTGCTGATTCGTCATGCCGAACCGGATTATGCCACAGATTCGCTGACTGCGAAGGGCCGTGTGGAAGCGGAGCTGCTGAGCCGGCGCCTGGCTGCCTACGATATTCGGGATTTCTATGTTTCTCCCCTGGGCCGTGCCCGGGTAACCGCGGAATATACCTTATCTCCCCTGGGCCGGCAGGCAGAGTTGCTGCCCTGGCTGGCGGAATTTCGGGGCCGGTTCATCGATCCGGAAACCGGCGACACCCGCCTTCCCTGGGACTTTCCGCCCCGATTCTGGAGCGATCTGCCCCTTGTCCGGGATCCGGTTCGCTGGGTGGATACGCCCCTGTTCGCCAAAGGCAGCATGCAGACGATCTGGCGGGAAACCACCGAAGGCATGGACGCGCTGATGGCCCGATACGGCTTTACGAAGGATGGCCCTGTCTGGTTGTCGAAGCATAACACCCCGGACACCGTCGCCCTCTTCTGTCATTTCGGAATCAGCATGGCCGTGCTCGCCTATCTGATGGACCTCTCGCCCCTGGTGCTGTGGCAGCGGGTACTTTGTCTGCCCTCCTCCGTTACGGAAGTGGTGACGGAAGAGCGGATTCCGGGAGAAGTCTCCTTCCGGGCCGTAAAAATCGGAGATACCACGCATCTGGAAAGCGCCGGGGAAATCCGTTCCACCGCCGGGCTGTTTCCGGAAATCTACACCGGCGTGGATTCCACCGATCCCGATGTCAACCGCTCCCGACTGAACCGGAATCCGTAAAGCCTTCGGCGGCAGGAAATTCGGGAGGCGGAAAACAGGTCCGCCGTCAGATCGGACGCCGGAAGCTTCAGGTCACATCACAAACTGGAAAATACAGAAAGCCGCGTAGATGCACAGCAGCAGGATGCCCTGCGGCCGGGTCAGCTTTTTTCGGATCAGCGCCGGCACGGTCATAATCAGCATCACCGCGAACATGACCGGAATATCGACGGCCAGAGAGGTCGGCAGGCCTCCGATGGTCTTTCCGCCCAGTTCGCTCAGAGTGAACGGACTGAGGGTAAAGCTGATTCCGGAAACCAGCACCAGGTTGAACAGATTGGCCCCTACGATATTTCCGAGGCTCAGCGCGCTGTGACCCTTGGCCAGGGCAGTAATGGCTGTTACCAGTTCAGGCAGGCTGGTGCCCAGGGCCACAAAGGTCAGCGCGATCACAGATTCCGGAACCCCCAGGGCTTCGGCAATCAGCGTGCCGTTGTCGACCAGCAGCCGGGCGCCGACAGCGATGGCCGCGGCGCCGATCACCAGCATCAGAATCATCTTCCAAAGCGGCATTTCCTCCCCGCCTTCCTCTTCGGAAGTGTCCGGGGATTCCTCCGTGCCGCCGATCAGGCCCTTTCGCTTTGCGTTCCAGATCGTATAGGCAATATAGGCCGCAAAGATCAGCAGCAGGATGATGCCGGTCAGGCGCGTAAAGCTGCCGGTGAGATAGGCGGTGCCGGCATAAAAGGCGGCGGTCACAAAGAAAAAGATCACCGGCACCTTAAAGCTCTCCCCATCCACAGGGCAGGGCCGGATGGCAATGGTGAGGGCGGCAATCAGCGCCGTATTGCAGATCACCGATCCGATGGCGTTTCCGTAGGCGATCCCGCTGTGACCGCTAAGGGCGCCCGTGGCGGAAACGAGCACCTCCGGCAGGGTGGTGCCGATGGACACCACCGTGGCCCCGATAATCAGTTCCGGCACACGGAACCGGTGAGCCAGAGCGGTTGCGCCGTCCACAAACCAGTCTCCGCCCTTGATCAGCAAAAGAAGTCCGAGAATAAATAATAAGACCGGAACAAGCATGACCAGTAACCTCTTTCTTTCCCACCGACACAGACAAATGGAAAACGTCCATGAACCTGACAGCAGCCATTCTTCATGGACGTTTTTGAAATTCGGCGCTTACTGCTTCGCGAGCTCAACCAGCTGGGTGAAGCCGGCGGGATCGTTCACAGCCAGGTCGGCTAGCATCTTACGGTTCACTTCCACATTCTGCTTCTTCAGTCCGGCAATCAGCCTGGAATAGCTGATTCCGTTCAG
>CADBLV010000371.1 GCA_902795555.1 uncultured Eubacteriales bacterium
GGGCGGAGTCTCCGTCTGGCATATGGCCACTTTCTTCTATGAATCTCTCTGGAATGTTCTGGTGTTCATCCTGCTGATGATCGGACGGCGGAAATGGTTCCGGAAGCCCGGAGATGTCTTTGGGTGCTATGCCTTCTGCTATTCCGCCGGAAGGCTTCTGATTGAGGATTTCCGGATGGATTCGCTGTATGCGGCTCCCTCCCTGCGGGCCAGCCAGCTGCTGGCGCTGCTGATCTGCGCAGCCATCTGGTTCCTGGTCGCCCGTCGGGCCTGGGCAGATTCGCAGGCCGGAATGATGAATTTGCAGCCCGGAACGAATTCTCCGGCTGGAACAAATTCGCGTGCAGGGGGCACCCAGCAGGTTCCGTCTGTTCGCCGGATTTCCCGTCCTGTGATTCTGATCCTGGCAATCGTTCATTATCTTTACGCCGTCGTGATTCTTCTGTATTGTTTCAGCCTTCCCGTCTTTGGGAATCTCACCCTGGCCGGTCGGGCCCTGCTGCTTGGCGGATACAGTCTGTCAGCCCTGATCACCTGCGCCGTCCTGTACGGAAAATCCGACCCCTCGGAGGTTTGCTATGCCATCCACAGCCACTAAAAATATCCTGTACCGGCTGGCTCTGCCCGTCCTGGCGCCCCGAGTTCCGAAAAGCGCAATTCACCCTGCCATCGGCCACCTGCTGCGAAATGAGCAGGCTTTTTCCCGCCTGATTCGGAAGCATCGCGCCCAGGGTGTCTCAATCCTGCTGGCCACCGAAAAAGATCAAGCCCTTATTCTATCAGATCAGACTTTAGCCCATCCGCAGGACAATCTCACAGATCAGACTTTAGCTCATCCTCAGGGCAATCAAAACAGACTTCAGTCTGTTAAACCGGATTCTCGCCCTGTCAGCATGTTTTACCGGGTCGCTTCCATCACAAAATTTGCCACGGCCCTGACCGTCATGAAGCTTCGCGACCGGGGTCTGCTGGATATCGATCGCCCGGTGACGGATTACCTGGGAGGCATCGCGTGCGATCCGGCGCTTTCCGGCGTCACTCTGCGCCATCTGCTCAGCCATACCTCCGGCCTGGCAGATCCCGCCGGGCTGGAAACCCTCCTGCTCCGCGGGGATCCGCTCAGCTCCGTGCTGCCCGGATGCCGCGTGTCCGAACCCGGAAGCGCCTTCCGCTATTCCAATTTCGGCTACGGCATCATCGGCTGCGTCCTGGAGGCGGTTGCGGATGCCCCGGTTTCGCGGGTCATGGACGAGGCCGTGTTTCAGCCCTTCGCCCTGGATGCAACCCTGGAGGCCTGCACCCTGCCGGAGGAGCAAATCATGCCTGTAGCCCGCGTCCTGCCCTGGCGCGGCCAGTGCCTGCGGATGACGCCTCTGGGAAAAAAGCCCCTCGATGTCGCCGATCCGGCACGCCATTTCGGCCATACCGCCGGAAGTCTTTATATCACTGTCGATTCGCTGAATCGACTCCTGTCTGCCTTCCGGGACGCCGATCCCCGTCTGATCAGCCCGGAAAGCCGTGCGGAGATGCTGAAGACCCATGCCCGTTACGGCAGGCTGTCTCCCACCCTCTCCTATGGCCTGGGGCTGCTTTTCATTGAAGATTCGCGGCTGTCCCCGGGCCGGATCGTCGGTCATCAGGGCTTTGCCTACGGGTGCGCCGACGGCGCCTTCTATGAGGAGAATACCGGAAACATCCTGATTTCCCTGAACGGCGGATGCAGCGAGGCCCGGGACGGCCGCCTGAGCCTGTTCACCCGGGATCTGCTTCGCCTTGGCTTCCGAAAGGAGCTGCCCGCATGGTAAAAGTTGTCAGCATAACCCCCATCCGTTCAAAATGCCGCGTGGAGCTCGATGACGGCAGCACCTGGTGGCTGTATGGCAAGGATCTGCGGCAGGCAGGCATTCGGGAAGGCGCGGAAATAAGGCCGGAGGAGCTGAAACAGTTTGTGCGGCAAAAGCAGCTCCCCCGCGGCATAAACCTGGCCATCGCCATGCTGGCCCGCCGTTCCTGCAGCCGGGAGGAAATCCGGCGGAAACTGACCGTCAATCACTATGACGCGGAAGTGATCGAACAGATTCTGGAGAAGCTGGAAAAAGAAGGGTTTCTGAACGACCGGGATTTTGCTGAAGCGTGGATCCGCCATCGGATTTCCGGCCGATACGGCGCAAGGCGTATCGGTCAGGAGCTTCGCATGAAAGGCGTTTCGGAAGAAGACAGCAGCGCCGCCATGAAAAGCCTGGACGAAGAAGAAATGATGCGGCAGGCCGTTTCCCTCGCCGCCGGCCGACTGCGCCGGGTGAAGCCGGACGAGGATCCCCGGAAAGCCAGGGAAAAGATTCTTCAGGCGCTGATCCGCCGCGGTTTCGACTGGAATACCGCCCGCGAGGCTTATGATCAGGCGGTAAAAGCCGAGGCAGGCGAAGAAGAAGAGGAAGAGGAAAAAGGTAATTGATTGCAAAAGTGCCTCAAATCCATTGATTATCAACGGTCAGAGACACTTTTTCCTGTCTCGAAAAGGGGCTGTGATTGTTCACAGCCCCTTACGTTATTTAATGCTCACTGCACTTCGATTTGCTCAGTCGGCGTTGCTCAGTGCTCATTGTACTTCGATCTGCTCAGTCGCCGTCACAGGCACCTGCGCGCCGATCGCCTCACAGGTGACCGTAATCACGGTCCCCTTCGGAGCGTTCCGGTTGATCCGCAGCTTTCCCGCCTGCGTGATAGTCGCAACGCTCTCGTCCGCATCAATCGACCAGCGCAGATTCCGGTTTCCGGCATCCCGGGGCGCGAGCTGCGCCGAAAAGCGGATCATTCCGCCGGCCTTCGCGTTGCCGGAATACGTCAACTGCACTTCCTGAACCGGTATCACCGCGTTCAGCCTGATTTGTGCGCTCTTCCCGCCCGGCTCCTTCACGGTAAGATTTCCTGTTCCGACGGACAGCGCCTTCACCAGCACCGACCCATCCGCCTGGGGCTGAAGCTCAAAGCGTTCCGCGGGATTTGACTTCCACACCAGATCCTCCGTCGGAATTGTCTCCGGGGTTAACGTCGCCTGAACCGAGACAGGCTCCGTGTCCACATACAGCATCAGATTTCCGGATTCAATGGCAATCCGCTGCGCCACCGGCGTCAGTCTGATCCGCTTGGATGCCTTCGTTCCGTAGGCCGCTGACTGAGCCGTCACGATGATCTCCGCCGGCGCCTCCCGGGAGGCCGAAACCGTCAGCCGTCCCCCCTCAGCGATCGAAGCGAGCTCTGTTTCCTCTCCGGTTGCGGCGTCCTTCAGGGTCCAGTTAAACTTCCGTCCCGCGGCGTCCCGGTCGAA
>CADBLV010000372.1 GCA_902795555.1 uncultured Eubacteriales bacterium
ACTTCCATCAGTCCGATAAACACCAGGAAAACGCTCCAGATCACGCTGATGCTCAGAATCACGGAATAAAGACTGGCTTCCTCAAAGGTCAGCATATTGCTGACCAGGACCATAGGCAGCTGAATCAGGACGTAGGGCACCAGCGCATAGCACATGGCCATATAGATATCCCGGAATCTGCCTTTGCCATCAAACAGCGTCGTCATGGCCCAGTTCGCCAGGCACAGAATGATGAACGGCAGTGCCAGGGAGCCCATTTCCTCAAAAACATTGATATACTGAACCGGGGCGGAAATAAACTGAAAGCTGGTCAGCATCAGTTTAATCACCCGGGTGAGCAGAAACAGGATCAGGAACGTATGCGCCGCGGCCAGGCTTCCCCGCTTTTCGTGCACCAGATCCCAAAATCCGTCGAAGGGATGGGTGATGACATGAAAAGCATACCGCAGGCTCTCCGTATACCCTTTCCACCAGGATTGTCCGGCGTCCGCAACTTTCGCCTGGTCCGCCGCGTGCAGGCTTCCTGCCTTATCTGCGAACTTTGCTGCCTTCATGCATGATCACCTCCCCTTTGATTTTTTTGACCTTTCCGATCACCAGCGGAATGATCAGCACCGCCGCCAGCAACACCAGAATCCACCAGATGTTGGCTTCCACCCATTCCTTCCGCCACAGTTTGAACGCCCGTCCGTAATTTTCCCGGTCATGGGCCAGTTTGAAATAGTCCATCGCCTCTTCATATCGGTTCTGCCGCAGCACCGCGCGCCCGATTCCTCGGAAAGCCAGGGGATAATTCGCGTTCATCTTCATCACGTCCTGCCATCTTTCCGCGCTCAGGTCATATTCCCCCAGCAGATACGCGTCCGTGGCGGCGTAGATCGTCTCCCCGTATTCTGTGGGCTGGAAAAGGGTGATGGAGTTTTCCAGCTGATCCAGCACCAGCAGATCCCGGCCCATATGCTCAATGCTCACGGCGCCGGTAAACGCGCCTTCCACATTGCCCTTCGTGCCGAAAGCCCACAGCAGCACGCCCTGGGAATCATATCCGAACAGCCGTCCGCGCGTCCGGTCCAGCGCCACGTATAAATCGTTATCCAGCACAGTGATGTCCACAAACTTGCTGGGTCCGTAGTTCTCTCCTCCCTGCTCCAGCCACCACAGATCCCCGATGGGCGGAAAGCGGTCGTTCTTGATCAGAATATCATTCCCCAGGCTGTTCAGTCTTCGAATCGGCTTGGCGCTGTCGCTCTTCAGGTCATATTCGCTGAACACCGTGTTCGTGGCATAGATAAATCCTTCGCCGTCGATATAGATGTTCTCATATTCCGTCGGAACAAAGGATTCGGTCTGCGCCCGCTGCTCCTTCGTCTGGAAATACCGTTTCCAGATATATTCCCCCATGGAAATCGAAACCTGATTGGCCCCGATAAACCCGGAGAACGTTCCATCCGCTTCGTATTTCACCAAGCCCTTGTTCACGTTCTGACACAGAGCATAAACCCGTCCTGCCGCGTCCGCCACAATTTTCTTCGGCAGGAAATTCAGGCTCTGGTCAAAGGTCGCGTCCAGCGGCTTCACGAAATCCTGAATCCAGTTTCCGTCCCGGTTCATCTTGGTCACCCGCTGATGTCCGTAATCCGCCACATACATGTTCCCCTCCCCGTCGACGAAAACATCGTAGGGCTGGTCAAACGTATTGACTTCCGCACCCTTCATCTCCCGGATGATGCGTGACACGGTGAAGGTGTTGCCTTCCCGCGCAAGTTCGATAATCCGGTTGTTGTTCGTGTCGCAGACGTACAGCATCTTCCCCCGGGCATAAAGCGACTGCGGTTTGCTCAGCCGGATTCCTTCCAGATTCTCAGTCCCGAGGCTCATGCTGTCGATCACCGTCGCCACCCGGTAGGCATCCGGGGATTCCTGATAATCCTCCCAGTAATCATACGTATAGGTATAACTGGTATGGAATCCGTCCTCTGCCGCCGCGCTCAGGCACAGCAGACACAGCCCGAACGCGAGGAGGGCGGAGACGGTTCTCCTGAGGTTCATTCGCTTCATCCTATCACTCCATTCACCCGCTGTTCACCGATTGAGGATGACATCAGTCCTTGATTCCCGACGAAGCCATCGTTTCCAGAATCCGGCTCTGGCTGAACACAAAGATCAGAATCGGCACAGCCACAATGATCACATTCGCCGCGGCCACCTGCCCGGTTCGGGCGATTCCGCCGGCCTGAATCTGTTGCAGGGCATAAACCAGTGTCTTCTTCTCCTCGGAATAAATCACCGTGGCCGCCGAGGTGTTCCACAGGCTCTGCACGGAGAAAATAATCATCGTCAGCCAGGCAGGCTTCACGTTCGGCATCACAATGCTCCAGAAAATCCGGAACTGTCCCGCCCCGTCGATCGTCGCCGCCTCAATCAGGGCCGTCGGCAGTCCTTCCATGAACTGCTTCATCAGAAACAGCCCGATCGGCGCCGCAAAGGCCGGCAGAATCAGCGCCCAGTAATGATCGATCATTCCCAGCCGGCTCATAATCAGGTAATTCGGAATGCCTGTCACATAGCCAGAGAACATCAGGCATGTCGTCACAATCGCGAAGAAAGTTTTCCCACCTGGAAATTCATACTTGGCCAGCACAAACGCCGCCATCGAGGCAATCACCAGATGCCCGAAGGTGCCGACCGCCGTGATAAACACCGTGTTCACCAGATACCGGCTGAAAGGAATCCAGCTCTGCCCCATGGTCACAAACAGATCGGAGAAGTTGTCCATGGTCGGATGCTGGGGCCACACAGGCGGCGGAAACCGGAACAGTTCATCCAGCGGTTTCAGGCTGCTGCCCACCAGGAACACCAGTGGAAACACCATCGCAACCCCGACCAGAATCAGCAGCAGATAGATCCCGATGTCCCCGGCGATGCTCCGGTTCGGATGCCGGCGGGAGATCAGGTGCTTCTTCGGCTTTTGAATCTTCTCCCCCAGCCGCTCCGCCTGTTCGTGCAGGATGTCGCCGCGGGTTCTTGGCGTCACGGGCTTGTCCGCCCAGTGCTTGTCCATATAGTTGTAAAGCTTCAGCCCCTGATCCAGCTCAAACACATACCGGGCGCCGTCTTTCAGAATCACGGTCACCTGGCTGCTGGTTCCTCCCCGCCGGATGTTGTCCATCCGGTGCAGCCTGGCATAGTGCCACTGGGCGATGGGCTCCGCTTTTCCCCTTGGATAAAACGCCGCGCCCTGTTCATCTGCCTGCAGAAAACCGCGGAACTTTTTCCCGTCGATCATCTGCAGCGTACCGCCGGAGCGGACGGAATTCATTTCACTCATGCTTCACGTTCCCACCCTTCCCAGCAGTCCGCTGATGGCTTTCTTGCACAGGATCATCACCAGGAACAGCAGCGTGGCGATGGCGCTGGCATATCCCATCTCAAATCGGGAAAAGCCGTAGTCAAACAGATGGGTCACCACCGTCCGGGCCGCGTAGTCCGTGGAGGGATATCCGCACAGGGCCCGCGGCACGTCGCAGACATTGAATGCGCTCGTGATGCTCATCACCGCGCCAAACAGAAGCATCGGCTTCATGCTCGGCAGGGTAATATGATACAGCTCCTGCCAACGGTTCCGTACTCCGTCCACATATCCGGCCTCATACATGCTCCGATCGATCCCCTGAAATCCGGCGACAAAGCTCAGGAATCCGGTGCCCATGCTCATCCACAGAATGACGATAATCAGAATGGTCATCATGTAGTTCGGATCCGTCAGCCACAGTCTCGGAGCCTCAATCAGTCCGAATTCCATCAGAATGGAGTTGAACCACCCGTAGGCGTCCCCCCGGAAAATGATGGAGAACACGGTAAATGCCGCTCCCGCGATACTCGGCGCATAGAAGATAACCACCGCCGCCGCCCTCAGCCACTTCGGCAGTTCGTTGATAAACCACGCGAACAGAAAGCTCAGGATATATCCCACCGGTCCCGTGATCACGGCGATCACGAAGGTGTTCTTGATCGCCGTCAGGAACACCTCGTCCTGCAGGATCAGGTTAATATAGTTCTGCAGTCCGATAAACCGTGCCGGCTCCAGAATATTGTAATAGGTAAAGCTGTAGAAAATGGAGGTGGCGATCGGAAGGATGAAAAAGGTGAAAAACAGAATCGCGTAGGGTGCCAGGAACAGATAGCATACCCGGTTTCGCTTCGCCTGGGCCCATCCGTGGCGTATCCGGTCCTTTTTCATCGAAATCCACCGGTTTCCGAAGGATGATGTCTGCATATATGTCAGCCTCCTTTCCCGCTCAGTCCAGCGGCAGGTTGAATTCCTGCCGTTTGATCCGGATTTCCTCGTTGATCGTCCGCGCATAGTTGAGTATCGTCTCCCGCGGATCCTCCTTCGTGTTGATCACCCGCCGGATCGCGTTGGTGATGTGCCGCGTTGTGCTGTATCCTCCGGCGATCTCCGGGAATCCCCTCGTCTGGGCCATCTGGGTCTCCAGCACCTGCAGCTGCGATGCGCTCCAGGCCAGTCGGCGCAGCGCGTCCCGGTTTGCCGTCTGATAGCGGGCGGATGAACCGAGGATGCTCTCCATTTCCCGGCCGAACCGGACCTGGGCGTCGGCGCTCACCCACCATTTCATGAACTCCCAGGCATTCTGCTTTGTGGTCTCATCGTTCGTGGCAACCATCATGCAGCACAGCCCGTCAGTCTGCGCCGTTCGATCAATGCTGCCGTCCGCCTGCTCCGTTCCGGGGAACAGTGTGAAGTCCCACAATCCCCGAATCTCCGGCGCGGAAACCATCAGCGTGTTGTATGTCGCGTAGCCGGCCACTCCGAGGGGCATCTCACCGCTGCGGAACCGGCTTACAAAGTCAAACACCGTCGGCAGCCCGTAATCGTTGTACAGGCTTGTATATTGCTTGAAGGCGGCTACTCCGGCCTCGCTGTCGATCAGGGTCCGCTTTCCGTCCTCGTCATAAATGGCGCCGCCCCGCTGATAAATCATGCTGTCCAGCACGGAGATATCCGCAATCGCAATGTCCGGGAAATTCACCGCCACGGTCAGGCTGTTCCCCTGGATCGTCGGCAGTTCTTCAATCAGCTGCTCCCAGGTCTCCGGAATCGGCAGCCCCAGCTCCTCCATCACGTCCGCCCGGTAGAACAGCAGCGGGAAGTTCTGGGTTTCCGGCAGGCCGTATACTCCCTTTTTGACGCCGTTGTTATAGGTCAGGGGCTGCAGGATGCTTTCGGTGAATGGCTGAACCACTTCCGGATAGTCGGAAAACTGTGTCAGATCCTCCACGGCGTTGCGCATCGCGTAGTTCACCGCGAACCATCCGCTGACGCTCAGCACGATGTCCGGCCCGTTCCCAGCCACCACTGCCGTCAGGATCGCGTCCGCCTGAACCAGCTTGACGTTCACCTTGATCCCGGTCTCCTGGGTAAAGGTGTCGTCCACCATCGTCTTCAGCACCGTGCTCTGATCCCGGCCCGTCGTAATCCAGATGTCCAGCACATCGTCCGTGTCGGTGTATTTATCTCCCAGGCTGTTGTAGTCCACAAAAAAGCTTGCCGCGCAGCTGCGGATTTCATGCGCCATGCGCTGGAAGAAGTTTTCGTGAACCTGGGGCACGGCTGCCTTCTCCCCCGTCACCATGATCAGATCGATATCCAGCTTGCTCTCGCTCATGTTCTGCATGGCCGTGCCCAGCGAGGTGATATTGTCCTTGAAGTTCACAAAGCTTTCGGTAATCCGGTCGTTGTTTTCCACAAACTGTTCCAGCTGAACCGCCAGCGCCTGCGCCGCGGCCACCCGGTCGCTCTTCTCCCCGGTGGTCGCCACAGCCTCGTCCACAATCCGGTACAGTCGTTTGCTTTCCAGATCCATCGCCTGGATCGCTTCCGGATAGACCTTTGCCAGATTGTAGTCCCGGAAACGGTCCGGATTCGCCCCCGTCAGCACCAGGATCTTCCTATAGATCTGGTTCAACCGGAAAATGGAATCTTCCACATCCTTGAGAACCGGCCCCATCGCCCCCAGGGTGACCTCCATCCGCATCGTATGCTTTCCCGCTTTCAGGAAGAAACGGTAGGGGGTTCCGTCCGCGTCTCCCAGCGTCCGCATTTCCCAGCTGGTGTTATAGGCGAAGGTAACCGCCTCCATCTCCCGGAAGGGAACTTCCCCGTCGATGGTCAGTGTTCGGGCGCTCAGCGCGCCTCGTTGATACATCTGCCGGGCCTTGATGCTGAGATGATAATATCCGTCCTCTGGCACTTCAAATTCCCATTCAATCCATTCTCCCGCGTGAGTCCAGGGATCCCCGCCGATGTAGTTCAGCACCGTCTTCGTCACGCTGCAGGGATCCGTCTGGCTGCTCGACCGGTCATATCGGGCGTAGAGGCTCGGGCTGGAGCGCAGTTGAGAGCTTTCGCCCTGGATGGTCTGGCTGTATTGCTCTCCCGCCGCGCTCATGGTCACCTGCGGCTGCGACGCCAGGTATTCCTGATACTCCGGCGCCTTCGCGATCGGGCACAGCGTAACCCCGCAGACGATCATCTCCTCGTTGACAGACCGCAGGGTCAGCGTATTTTCTCCTTTTTGAAAGTAGAAAGCATAGGGATCTCCCTGATATCCCATGTCATCCCGGCAGTAGGCCTTCTGCCGTGCGAAAACTTCCTTCTGGCTGGGTCGGATCTCGTTCCCCTGGTTGTCGGTCCTGACAGGGCCCGCGTCCGTCCACAGGCGCGTAAACTGCAGGGCGCCGGCGCCGGTGAAGGGAACTTCCCCGTTGATCTTCACTTCCCTTTCGATGTCCACGCCACGGCTCTCCGTGGTCAGGTATTCGATCAGGATGTTATACAGTCCTTCCTGCGGCACGGTCACCTTCCAGGACACTTCTGCGGTGTCGGAGGTGAAAACCCCTTCCGGACGTTTCTCCCCGTCTCCCTCAAAGGCGTCCAGATCCACGGAAACCGCTTCTGTCACAGCCGGTAAAGCGGCATACGCGTCCCGATAGGCCTCGTAGGTATTGCTTCGTCCGATTCCGCTGACGTCCGCCGACAGATCCGTGCCTTCATATTTCGCTCTGAAATCGCCCGGGGCGCGGTTCAAAAGCCAGAGGCCGACGGCCGCCGCGGCAACGACAAGCACGACGATCAGAAGGTTCCGCTGCTTTCTTGTCAATGTCTTCATCTCCTGTAACTACGCCAAAGGGAGAATCTGCCGGCCCCCTGCCGGAGGATTCATCCGGGGCGAAATCATGCAGTTGTCCACCGGGGTTGTACCTTCCAGATTATACAGAAACAGAGCTTTGTCTGTCAATCCGTATGCGCTTCCGGTTTGCGTTAAAACTTTCCTCCATTCACCTCTGTAAACAACAGGTTCATAGCGGAAAAACCATTGATGTTGCCCTTCGATAAAGGCGTTCAGCGGAAATCTTCCGGACTTGCGCCGTAAATCGAAACATCCCCATCCTGAGAGCTTTCAAGCACAAAGGTGTGATAATACCGGCTGTCCATGATCTGAACCTGCTCGCTCTTCTGATAACTCCCCAGGGTGGAAAACAGTTCCTGAGTGCCATACCAGTAAGGTCCCGAGCACCAGGCGATTTCATACTGGCCCTGCGGCACATGCACTGTCACGCTTTTCTTCTCCCGGATCATCGCTGTCACCGCGATGGTATCCGTATACGCGTTTCGCATGACGATATAGGTCGGATTGGCGTTTCCGCTCACCTTGAAGATCACTTTGGTTCCGCGGTTCTCACCGCTGAGCAATCCGGCCTTCGGCAACGGCTGAGCAGCGGACTCCGGCAGCTGATTCAGTGTGGCCGTCAGCGTGCTGACCGCGTTTTCCCAGTTGAAAGCGGCGAAATAATCCCCATATGCCGGGGGAAGATTTCCGGTCGCAAGCTCATCCAGATCCAGAGTCAGCACCGTTTTGTCTTTCGCTTTCTTTGCCGCTTCAGCCGCGTTTTTCAGGATCGTTGTTTTCAGTTCTTCATCAGGGTTGGCTACAGCAGATCGCTGTGCGGCCGGGAAATAAGCCTGCGCATCCAGAACCTCCCGGATATTCTCGTTCACAAAAGAGGACAGCGAAGCGCCTGTGCAGGTCAGCGTGATCGCGTGGGGTCCGTCCTTGACCGATACAGTCTGGCTCTTCTGCATATAGAATGCCGCGGAGGCCACTTCAACCGGCGCGTAATTCAGCAGTCGGGCATGATCCGTGTACCATGTGGTAAACCGTTCCGTCGGACTGGCCAGTTCCGAGGGGTCCTTCAGCTTGCCGGCAATCGGTGTCGGAAACAGATAATCTTTGATCGCTGCAGTCATCTCCTTGCCGCCAAAATCCTTTTTCGCCGCGGCGGCCGCCTTCTGAACTGCTGTTTTAAGGGTTTTCAGGCCCTTGGCGGAAACCGTTCCGTCCTCCAGTTCCAGGGAGATTTCCAGTTCATAGGCGGAAGCATTCCTGAGTGCGGTCATCAGCCATTCCGTCGGGTTTTCCGCGTTCGCGTAAGCACCCAGTTCTTTGAGCTTCGGATCATACCCGCGCAGGGTGAAGCTGAGGCGGTTTCCCTCAAGGGAAATATTCTCCGCGCCGCTTTCGTAGATCGCCTTCTGCCAGGGGTCATTCAGTTTCTCCGTCTGCTGAAGCAGCAGGGCATTCACGGCATTTTTCGCGTTCAGAGTCGTGATCTTCCGGGCCGATGCGGTGGCGCTGCGTTCTTTTTTCACGGCGATTCGGGTTTGCTCCGCAAACTTCTCAAACTTTTCCCGATAACCGTCCAACACATACAGAGAAGGTACCCTGGCCTTCGCGATTCCGTTGCTCCAGCTGCTGATCCTGTTCGGCAGAATCTCGGTAAACTCAAATTCGGCGATCTTCTTATGATCTTTTGCGTTTTCCACGGTCAGCGAAAGGGAGCAGTTATATCCTTTCACCTCCCCCTCGGTTCCGTACAGGCCGTGGAAAGGATATTTCAGTTCAAAAATCCAGAACGTGGAAGCCAGCTGAGGATTTCCGGTCAGTGCCGGCGTATCCTCGTCCAGAATACTCCGGAAATCGGTCAGCGTGTTTTCAAGCGCTTTTCGGAAATCAGCCATATCCCCGTCGTTCCAGGCTGTTCCCGGAGCGCTTTCCGAGCTGTCCCTGACCACGATGCAGACATAGCCCGGCCGGGAGGCTTCCGGCTTGAATTTGCTGAAGGGCTTGCCGAAATACATGGAAAAGTCCGATTCTGTCCAGAAAGACGGTTCCAGGCAGGAATGGGCGGAATCCTGATGAAGAACTGCCTTCAATTCATCTGAGACCGTCAGGACGTCGTAGATCCGATATTTCAGATCCCGGTTATATTCATGGTCATATTCATATTCGAGACGAATGCGCTTCTGATCCCCGTAAGCCCCCAGCAGTGCGTTGATTCCCTCTGTTTCCTGGGAATCGGCTGCGGAAATATTCTCGATCGCGCAATTCAGCCAGTCCAGCGCGTCCCGGCTCTCCGCATTGGCAGCCATCTCCTGCTTGATCTGTCCCGCGGGCATTCCTTTCTTCAGCGCTTCCTCCGCTGTGTCAAACAGCTGCTGCATCGTAAAGGATGCCGGCAGATAGGCTGTAAATTCAGGGTTTGCTCCCTCTGCCGTTCCTTTTGTAATCGGACAGACAGCGCTCAGCAGCATCAGGAACATCAGAATGGCCGTCACCTTTTGAATGATAACCTGAACAGTGCGATTCGTCTTCATTTCGGTGATTCCTCCTTCAATGATCTCCATACAAAAGCTGGTAGAACTCATGAGAACTGTCCCCGGCGTTTCCTTTAAGGACAGTCCCATGTTTGATGTGTTTTACGGTTCTTCAAAAAGAACGCGAATGTACTCCCATAATTCCGTATACAGCGGATTCCACCAGGTATCCCCTTTGCTGAGCATCACAACCCCGCTGAGCTTGCGCTTATTGTAACCCAGATCCCGCAGCATCTCTCCGGTATGGGCATCATGCACGAGAATATGGGTCAGCGGGTAATGCAGATGAGCGTCACCGTTGCTGACACCCCCTTCGTAGGTAACGACAAAGCGGATGATATAATCTGCGCTCTCCGTCGTTTCCGGAATCCGCTCCAGGGGCAGCGCGGCCTCCAGAATGGGATCAAACCAGGAAACGGTTTCCTGCTCCGGTTCGGTTCTTTCAAAGATCGTCAGAAAGGTTCCTTCTTTTTGAAGTTCGGTTTCATGAAGTTCTTCACCGTAGTCGATTTTCGGCGCTGCGATCCGCTTCTCGCCGGCGGTATGTCCTTCCTGCAGCAATTGAACAACAGCCGCTTCCCTGCTCTCCGACAGCTGAGGAAATACGGTCAACACAAGATTCTTCAGCGCTGTCAGATCCGGCTTTTCCATGCTGCTGAGCATGGTAACCACCATACCGTATTTCATTTCGCCGGTCAGATACGGAGAATCGGACTGCACCCAGGCCGGCAGGAGGGTTTCCCTGCGTTTTTCCGATGCAAGCAGCGCATCTGTCATAAATCGGAAGGAATCAGACCCGGTGCCCCAGCCGTCCGCTGCGATCTGTGTGTCTAAATCCTGCTTTGTATAGATCCGGACAAGCGGCATTTCAAGCCCAAGTTTCTGAATATACTGCGCAATATCTTCTTCCCCTAACCTTTGGCTGATCTCCTCGGTGCTGATCACAAAGGCCGAACTGCTGTTGATGGTTCCGTAAGCCGTCAGGCTGGTCACTGAAATATGGTCGCCGTAGGATAACAGGATCATCGTGAAATATCTGGAATACTCTACGGTTGTGCTGCCTTCCGCCCGGGCCAGGTCGGCTGCGCGGGCATAATCCCTGCTGAACTGTTGATTGATCATCCCCGCAAGCACCGGCGCAGCGTCCTCCCATGCGAATCCGGTGATTCCCAGTGCGTTCACTGCAGACTTCGCCTGATCTTTCGTGAACTCCAGGACAATTGCCCGATCCGGGGAAAGATACGGAATCTGCGCAAACTGTGACAAAACGATTCGTTCCCGGTTGCTTTCCGCTTCTTCCTCCCGATCCAGTGCGTTTCCGGCCATGTTGGCCGTCATCGCCATGGCCCATTCGATGCGCCTTGTATCCAGATCCTTTGTGTCGATTCCGTATGCCTCCGTTCCCGCCGTGAGACAAATCGACAGGCACATGATCACAGCCAGCAGCATACTGATCCGTTTTTTCATCGTCGTCCTCCTGTTTGCTGTCTTTCTGAAACCTTTGAATCGATTATACGCTAAACGTTGGAACATGTCAAAGACGGAGCTGAAGATTCATCTTCCTGTTCATCCAGTTTTTTGTACAAAAATTGTCTGACCCGGTCGGGCTCATGCTCCCTGTCCCCGGCTCCGACGGCGATCTATCCGGATGATCGCGGGAATGGCAATGTTGATTTTTCGTTCAGATTCGGTATAATGAGTTTCAGGAAAAAAACTCAAACGAAAGGGACGAGCTTAATGAAAAAGAACGCGTTAATTCTTCTCCTGCTGGCTCTGTGCCTCCTTTTTAGCTCCGCCGCGGCGGATAAGCCTGTGCAGACAGAAGGGATCGTGATTCCGGTGATTGAGGATCTGAAACAGTTTGACATTCCGGACAATGAGGCCATGGCTTTTGTCCGGGGGATGAATGTGGGATGGAATCTGGGAAACACCTTCGATTCCTACGATGATGAAGGCTGGTTTCACGGTGCGGAGCCTGGGATGGAAACCGCCTGGGGAAACCCGGTCGTCACGCCGGAACTGTTGGATGCCCTGGCGAAAGCCGGTATCAGCACCCTTCGTCTGCCCGTCAGCTGGCATAACCACGTGGACGCCGATCACGGGATCAATGCGGTCTGGCTGGATCGTGTGCGGCAGGTGGTGGATGAGGCGCTGGCCCGGGGGCTGTATGTGATCGTCA
>CADBLV010000373.1 GCA_902795555.1 uncultured Eubacteriales bacterium
CGTGCTACGCGGACATCATTGCCATGAGGCACCCCAAGGAAGGGGCGGCGCTGGTGGCGGCCCGGAACGCGTCCGTGCCTGTGATCAACGCCGGAGACGGAGGTCATTGTCACCCGACACAGACCCTGGCCGATCTGTTGACGATCCGGCGGGAAAAGGGCCGGCTTGGGAATCTGACGGTGGGCCTGTGCGGGGACCTGAAGTTTGGGCGGACCGTGCACAGCCTGATTCAGGCCCTGAGCAGATACGAGGGCCTGCGGTTTGTGCTGATCAGCCCGGAGGAGCTGAAGGTTCCCAGCTATGTGAAAAACGACTGTCTGAAAAAGAACGGTATTCCCTATGTCCAGACAACGGATCTGGAGCAGGTGATCGGCGAGCTGGACATTCTGTATATGACCCGGGTACAAAGGGAGCGCTTCTTCAACGAGGAAGACTATCTGCGCCTGCGGGACAGCTATATCCTGACGCCGGAAAAGATGAAAAAAGCCCGGGAGGATCTGAGCGTCATGCACCCGCTGCCCCGGGTGAATGAAATCAGCGTGGCGGTGGACGAGGACCCCAGGGCCTGTTATTTCAAACAGGTGCTGAACGGAAAATATATGCGGATGGCGCTGATTCTGATGCTGCTGGAGCTTGGAGCTTTCGCAAAATAAGGGGATCGCAGACCTGCAGTTTACAGGAGGGAAAAGCATGAACGTAGATTCAATTCGGGACGGGATTGTGATTGACCATATTGCCGCCGGATGCGCGATGAAGCTGTATCGGCTGCTGGGACTGGAAGCGCTGGACGTGCCGGTGGCCATGATTACGAATGCGGTGTCGGCAAAGCGGGGACGGAAGGATATCATCAAGATTGACGCGGATATTCCTGTGGATATTGACGTGATCGGATATGTGGATCCCGGGGCGACGGTGAATATCATCCGGAATGGGGAACTGGTGGAGAAAAAACGGATTGATATGCCGGAAACGCTGGTCAACGTGATTTTCTGCAAGAATCCTCGTTGCATCACCAGCTGCGAACAGGAGCTGGCGCAGGTTTTCCATCTGTCGGACCGGGAGAAAAAGGAATATCGCTGCGCCTATTGCGAAACGAAAGCAGCGCTTTTGTAATGATTGTTAAGAAAGCCGCAGATCTTTCTGTGTGTCGGCCGGCTTCCGATCCGGCAGGTTTCGCATGTGGATTTCCTGTCGGAAGGGTATTTGTGTAAAATGGTTTGATTCCGGACAAACCCGAACGTTAAAATCCGAACGTTCGGGTTTTTGAATGAAAAATCGGAATATTTCAGGATAATCAGTTGACAATGTTCGTGTTTCTGGTTTATGATAAAGATGGTTTTTCGGGAGCTGTCGGGCGGAGCGGGAAGAAGGCGTCGACGGGCGGAAGGCTGATGAATTGCAGGAGGAACGGTTCCGGGGAAATGATCCCGATGGAACCATTTCGGGAGAGACGGAGGAGGCGCCATGAAAAAAGTCGGTATTGTCATGGGCAGCGACAGCGATCTGCCGGTGATCAAAAAGGCGACGGATCAGCTGCGTGCGCTGGGAATTCCCTTTGAAGCGCACGTTTATTCCGCCCACAGGACGCCGGAGGAGGCCCGGTATTTTGCCCTGCACGCCCGGGAGCGCGGATTTGGCGCGATTATCGCTGCGGCGGGCATGGCGGCGCATCTGGCGGGAGCCATCGCAGCCAACACCACCCTGCCGGTGATCGGGATTCCCTGCGCGGGATCCAATCTGGAGGGATTGGATGCGCTGCTGAGCACGGTGCAGATGCCGACGGGGATTCCCGTGGCTACGGTGGCTGTGGGAGGCGGAGCGAACGCGGCTCTGCTGGCGGCGCAGATTCTGGCGGTTTCGGATGATGGGCTGGCGGAGAAGCTGGACGCAAAACGGCGGGAGGACGCCGAAAAGGTGCTGGAGAAGGATACCGGGATTGCCGAACGGCTGTGAGCGGAAAAGTTTCCGGGCCGGACGGAGCCGAGACCTGTGAGAAGCGAACGGCCGGGAAAAGGAACGGTTTCAGGGCATCGGTGAACCAGGGCAAAATACGGGTTTGATGATTATGTGAATAGACGGAGGAGAAGAAGATGGAAAAGAAGCTGGTTTACACAGGGAAGACCAAGAATGTATACGCGATGGAAAACGGGAATTACGAGCTGCTGTTCAAAGACGACTGCACCGGCAAGGACGGGGTTTTTGATCCCGGTGAAAACAGCGTGGGACTGACCATCGACGGCGTGGGCGATGTAAATCTGCGGATGAGCATCTATTTCTTCGAAAAGATCAACGCGGCGGGGATTCCCACCCATTTTGTCAGCGCGGATCTGGACAGGACCACCATGGAAGTGAAACCTGCGAAGGTGTTCGGCAAAGGGCTGGAAGTGATCTGCCGCTATCGGGCTGTGGGAAGCTTCTATCGTCGCTACAGTGATTATATTGAAGAAGGCGCGGAGCTGCCGGCGTATGTGGAAATGACCTTCAAGAACGACGCGAAGGGCGATCCGCTGGTGACGAGGGACGGGCTGATCACCCTGAACGTGATGAGCGGAAAGCAGTATGACGATATCAGGGAAATGACCCAGAAGATCACGAAGATCGTGGCGGATGAAATGAAAGCCCGGGGCATGGAGCTGTATGACATCAAGTTCGAGTTCGGATATGACACGGACGGGAGCGTCATGCTGATAGATGAGATCGCCAGCGGGAACATGCGGGTGTACAAGGATGGGAAGTATGTGGAACCCCTTGCTCTGAGCAAGCTGTTCTTTGAATAACAGGTGCTCTGATACTATTCTCCTCTGTGAACTGCAAGTTCACATCTGCCATTCTGTTCGGTTGGCTATTTTGTAATCGCTCCCGCCTGCGCGGATCGCGAACAAA
>CADBLV010000374.1 GCA_902795555.1 uncultured Eubacteriales bacterium
CGGAGTTCACGTCCGTGTTCGGTTTCAGCGGAGAGGAGGAAGCGGAATGAACGCGATCTACGATATTCTCGGCACAATCCTCCCATTCGAGGCTTATCAGTTCAATTTCATGAAAAACGCCTTCCTGGCCATCCTGCTGCTTACGCCGCTTCTGGGGCTGCTGGGCACCATGGCGGTCAACCATCAGATGGCCTTTTTCTCCGACGCGCTGGGACATTCCGCCCTCACCGGCATCGGCCTGGGTATCATCCTCGGCCTGCGGAACGACCTGGCCGCCATGCTGATCTTCGGCATCATCTGGGCTGTGCTGATCTGCCTGATCAAACAGTCCGGATCCGCTTCCACGGATACGGTGATCTCCGTTTTTTCATCCACCTCGGTGGCGGCCGGCCTTCTGATCCTGGCCCGGGGAGGCAAATTCGCGAAGTACTCCTCCCTGCTGATCGGCGATATTCTTGCCGTCACGCCGAAGGATCTGCTCTGGCTTCTGCTGGCGCTCATTGGCACCCTGATCCTATGGGCGCTTTTGTATAACGCCCTGCTCCTCACCAGCGTGGATTCATGGTTGGCCCGTTCACGCGGCATCCGTACACGGCTGGTGGAATGCGTGTTTGTGGTCATGGTGGCAGTCGCCGTCATGCTGTCCATCCGCTGGGTTGGCGTCATGCTGATCAACGCCCTGCTGATCCTGCCGGCCGCCGCCGGGCGCAATCTTGCCCGCTCTTCCCGTCAGCACGCGGCCTGGTCTGTGGGTCTGGCTCTCCTGAGCGGTCTGGCCGGCCTGACCCTTTCCTATTACTGGGATACCAGCGCAGGCGCCTCCATCGTGCTGGTCTCCGCCCTGTGCTACGCAATCTCCATAGGCGTCAAAAAAATAAGAGGCTGAACCTCTTACTGCTGTCAAATGCGTTTTCATGTGATCCCGCCGTTCCGATTCGAAGCGGAGGGATCACGTTTTCTTTTTCCCCACATATTCCGCCAGGGCGGCTTTCAGCTTCTCATAACGTTCTTTTTTCTCTTCCTTTGAAAAATGGTTGTGCCGGGTTTGCTCCCACTTCAGGCTGTACTCCGGGTTTTTCCCGCCGAACTGCTCGCTGGTCAGATCAAACCAGGTATCCCCGATTACATTGAAGCAGTGGTAGCCCCCCTCTTCCAGCGGCACGCCGTACACCAGCCCGCCAAAAATGTCCTGCGCCAGAAACGCGGTGATGGAGCACTGGCCAAGCGTCCGGTTCTCCCCGTTCCAGTCTTTCCGCATCCTCGGCGCACAGGTCTCCCGGCTCCAGAGATGCCAAAGCGCGTTGTATAGGTCCCGGGGCGTCCCGATCCCCGGATAGTCCGCGATTCGCGCCGGCATGTCCGCCTTTTCCCAACCGAAGAAATCGTAGGTGTTCATCCGGTAAACCCGGCTGTCAGTCTCCCGCTCATTCCGCAGGATTCGGTCAAACACCGCACCGTACTTCTCATATAAGCCGATCTCCCCGGTGGAAATCCAAATCCTGTCATATCCGTCCTCCCGGGCAAGAGCCTTCACCTCCGCAATCAGCCGGCCCATCAGTCGCCGCCCCCGGTATTCCGGCGCGGTATAGACAAAACCCATCCACGGAGTCAGGTCGGTATCCGGGATATCATCCCCCTCCGCGTATGTGCAGAAGGAAACCAGCTTTGTCCCGTCCGCCAGCATCAGCAGCCGGGCCTTCTTCCCGTAATGCTGATGAAAGGTCCCCTCCTTCAGCTGCTGATGAAGGTAGTGCCCCCCGGTCCAGTCGCATTGACTCAGCCGGTTCAGCCAGAATCCGGGATTGACCGTATTTTCATAATCGATGATGACCATGCGTTTCCTTCCTCCTCATCGGATTGATCCCGGCAATATCCTATCATATCCGGCCGTGCTTTCACAATATACCGTTGCCCGCATCCTGTGTTTGAAATCTCAGGATATCTTTTTGTTTTTTGCAATGGCTCCCGGGCTCTATAAAACCCCGTCAGGTCATTGATTAGGTTATTGGGTTGAGAGCCCGTTTTCCCGGAAAAGCAAAAACTCCGGAAGCGTTGATTTTACTGCTTCCGGAGGTGTGGAGCATAGGAGATTCGAACTCCTGACCCCAACACTGCCAGTGTTGTGCGCTACCAACTGCGCTAATGCCCCGAACA
>CADBLV010000375.1 GCA_902795555.1 uncultured Eubacteriales bacterium
CGCGTGCTTTGCACGCTGATGCCGCGCAAAGCGCGTCATCCCGTCTCATGCGATCTTCGACGCACCTTTGGTGCTATAAAAACGACAAGTCGTTTTTATCGAAGATCAGTATGAGGATTGATCAGAGAAGTTTCCTGTTTTGAAATTCAGTCAGTAAGGAGAGCGGAAAATGGGCGGATTCTTCGGAATCGTATCGAAAAACGACTGCATGCTGGATGTGTTTTTCGGGGTGGATTATCACAGCCATCTGGGAACACGCCGGGCGGGCATGGCAGCCTGGGACAGCGAAATTGGACTGCAGCGGAAGATTCATAACATCTGCAATGCACCGTTTCGGACCAAGTTTGAGCATATCTTTGAAGAAATGCGGGGAACCAGTGCCATCGGATGTATCAGCGACAATGATCCCCAGCCCCTGCTGATTCGTTCCAGCCTGGGAACCTATGCCATATGCATGACAGGGGTGATCAACAACGCGGACGCGCTGATCGATCAGTACCTGAGCTTCAGCGGCGGTCATTTTGACAGCATGACCGGGGGAAAGATCAACCAGACCGAGCTGCTGAGCGCCCTGATCAATCAGAAGAGCAGCTTTGGGGAAGGAATCCGCTTTGCGCAGAAATCCATTGAGGGCACGGCCAGCGTTCTGATTCTGACGGAGCAGGGGCATATGATCGCGGCCCGTGATCGGGCGGGGCGTTTGCCTGTCGCCATCGGCAGGCGGGAGGACGGGTATGCCGCGGCCTTTGAGAGCTTTGCCTTCCACAAAACCGGATTTGAGGACGTGAAGGAGCTTGGGCCCGGCGAAATTGTGGAACTGACACCGGCAAAGATGACGGTGCTCAGCCCGGCCCTGAAGGAGAAAAAGATCTGCTCTTTCCTCTGGAGCTACTACGGCTATCCGACCTCCACCTATGAGGGCGTGAATGTGGAGGAGATGCGATACCGGAACGGGGCCATTCTGGCGGAAAACGACCAGGAAACGGGACGGAATGATCCGATTGATTATGTGGGCGGGGTGCCGGACAGCGGAACCCCTCACGCCATCGGATATGCTAACCGGAGCGGAAAGCCTTTTGCCCGGGCTTTTATCAAATACACTCCTACCTGGAGCCGCAGCTTTATGCCGGCCAGCCAGACGGACCGGGACAAGATTGCCAAGATGAAGCAGATTCCGGTGAACGCGCTGATTCGGGACAAGAATCTGCTTTTTGTGGACGACAGTATTGTGCGGGGAACTCAGCTGAAAGAAACGGTAGAGTTTCTGTATGAGAGCGGTGCGAAGAGTGTGCATATGCGCAGCGCCTGCCCGCCGATCATGTACGCCTGCAAGTATCTGAACTTCAGCCGCAGCAACAGCGATCTGGAGCTGATCGCCCGGCGGGTGATTTTGGAGCTGGAGGGCGAAGAGGGAGTTGAGCATATCCGGGAATACGCGGACGGAAAGACCGAGCGTGGGAAGAAGCTTCGGGAAACGATCTGTGGGAAGTTCCATTTCGCGAGCCTTGAATTCCAGACCCTGGAGGGTGTGGTGAAGGCGATCGGGCTGCCGGAATGCGAGCTGTGCACGTATTGCTGGGACGGCCGGGAGTGAAAGTGTGACCATGCGGTGGATATTCCCTCCCGGGACCCGGAATCATGTGAAGGGTCCCGGGAGGGAATATCCGCCGCCCGAGCGCGGCTGCAGAATCCAAACCATGAGGAAACTCCGGGAGGGAATATCTGCTGTCCGGCTTCGGCTGAATAAACGGGATGACAGTACGCTGTCCGGAGGAGAGCCGGCAGCCCGGGAAGAATGAAAGGAAAAATGAGAATGAACGAGAACAGCAAATCCGAAGCCTATGCGGCGGCGGGGGTGGACATCACCGCGGGATATCGGGCGGTGGAACTGATGAAGAAGCATATCCGGCGGACGACGATTCCGGGAGCAGACACGGACGTCGGAGGCTTCGGCGGGGTGTTTGAGCCGAACCTGAGCGGTATGGCCCGGCCGGTGCTGGTGTCCGGAACGGACGGCGTCGGTACCAAGCTGAAGATCGCCTTTCTGATGGACAGACATGACACGGTTGGCATCGACTGTGTGGCGATGTGCGTCAACGATATTATCTGCTGCGGGGCCCGGCCGCTTTTCTTCCTGGATTATATTGCCTGCGGCAGGAACGTGCCGGAGAGAATCGAGCAGATTGTGAAGGGCGTATGCGAAGGCTGTGTGCAGGCCGGAGTGGCGCTGATCGGCGGGGAAACCGCGGAGCATCCCGGCATGATGCCGGCGGATGAATATGATCTGGCGGGATATGCCACGGGTATCGTGGATAAGTCGAAGATCATCGACCGGGGCGAAATGCGGGAGGGAGACGTCATTCTGGCGCTGGCCAGCTCCGGCGTGCACAGCAACGGATTCAGCCTGACCCGGAAGGTGTTCGACGTGGAAAACGCCGACCTGCGCTCTCCGGTGGCGGAACTGGGCGGAAAGAGCCTGGGCGAGACGCTGCTGGAGCCGACCCGGATTTATGTGAAGCCGGTGCTCAGGCTGCTTGAGGAAGTCCGGGTTCACGGTATCAGCCATATCACCGGCGGCGGATTCTATGAGAACATCCCACGCAGCATTCCGGAAGGACTGGGGGCCGTGATCGATCGGGAAAGCATCCGGGTGCTGCCGATTTTCCGGCTGATTGCCGAAAAAGGCGGGATCAGCGAGCATGACATGTTCAACACCTACAATATGGGCGTAGGAATGAGCGTTATTGTGGCCCCGGAGGACGCGGAGCGGTCGGTGGAGATTCTGCAGAACGCGGGCGAGGAAGCGTATGTCATCGGGAAGATCGTCAGAAGCGAAGAACGGATTTCGATTCGGTGAGCACGCGGATAACGCGAAAGCGGAACTGGGGAGAATCGTTTTCTTCCGTCTCCGGGAAAAATGATAACGCATTCAGGAGGGTGATTCCCACGGAAACGAACGAAGCCAAAGCCCGGATCGCTGTGCTGGTGAGCGGCGGCGGAACCAATCTGCAGGCCATTCTGGACGCGGAGAAGCGCGGCGCGATTCCTCACGGTGAGGTGACCCTGGTGATCAGCGATCGGGAAGGGGCTTATGCTCTGACGCGGGCGGAAACAGCGGGCGTTCCGGGGATGACGATCTGCCGGAAGGCCTGCGGCGGGCAGGCTGCCTTTGAAAAGCGGCTGACAGAGGCGCTGGAAGAGAACCGGACAGAGGTGATTGTGCTGGCCGGTTTTCTGAGCATTTTGTCGGAGGACTTCACCCGGCGCTATCCCCGGCGGATCATCAACGTGCATCCCAGTCTGATTCCAAGCTTCTGCGGAGCGGGATATTACGGGCTGAAGGTGCACGCGGCGGCACTGGAGAGAGGCGTGAAGGTGACCGGCGCCACGGTGCATTATGTAAACGAGATTCCCGACGGCGGGGAGATCATTGCCCAGAAGGCGGTGGATGTCCGGGAGGGAGACACCCCGGAAACACTGCAGCGCCGGGTGATGGAGGAGGCTGAATGGATCCTTCTGCCCGAGAGCACGGAGAAGGTTTGCGAGAAGATTCTTTTTGAACGAAATACAATTTGAAGGAGGAGGCGGCACATGGATATTTACAGCATCCGGACGGCGGAGGAACTGATCAGGGGGAACACGTATCCCGGGCGTGGGATCATCATCGGAAAGACCCCGGACGGCGCAAAAGCCGTGACGGCCTACTTCATCATGGGCCGGAGCGAAAACAGCCGGAACCGGATTTTCACCGAGAAAGACGGGGCGGTGTTCACAGAGCCCTTTGACGCGGCGAAGGTGCAGGATCCGAGCCTGATCATTTACGCGGCGATTCGCCGGGTGGAGAACAACCTGATTGTCACCAACGGTAACCAGACCGACACCATCGCGGAGGGTCTGACGGCCGGAAAGGGTTTTTCCGAAGCGCTGGAAAGTCGGGAGTATGAGCCGGACGGTCCCAACTGGACGCCTCGAATCAGCGGGATGCTGACTTTCGGAAACGGGGACTTCACCTATCAGATGAGCATTCTCAAGAGCGCGGACGCGGCCGGCAGCGCCTGCAACCGCTTCACCTATGCCTACGC
>CADBLV010000376.1 GCA_902795555.1 uncultured Eubacteriales bacterium
ACAAAGCCCTTGATCAGGCGGGCCGCAGCGGCTTTTCCGCCTTCGTTTCCCGGAAGCGTGAAATATCCGACCCCCGTATCCAGCACCTTTCCGTTCTCGTCGACCACCGCCAGTTTGCATCCGGTGCGGAATCCGGGATCCACCCCCAGGGTGACCTTTCCCTTGATCGGCGGCTGCATCAGCAGCTGGTGAAGGTTCTGGGAGAAAACCCGAATGGCGCTCACATTGGCCCGGTCGGTCAGATCGTTTCGGATTTCCCGCTCCAGGGAAGGAAAAATCAACCGTTCGAGCGCGTCATCGCAGGCCATGCCGACCTGCCGGGCGCTCGGAGAGGTTCCGCGAACCCGGGCCTGACGCACCAGGGCCGCCGCCCTGTCCATGGGCCCTTCCAGCGTCACCTTCAGATAATCTTCGCGCTCTCCACGGTTCACCGCCAGAATCCGGTGCGCCGCCATGCTCCGAACAGGCTCGGAAAAGTCGTAATACATGCTGTATACGCTGTCTTCCTCTTTGGCTGCTTTCGTCCGCAGAATCCCTTCCCGCCCCAGCAGCTCCCGCAGGGTTTTACGGATTTCCGCGTCGTCGCTGACGGTTTCCGCGATGATATCCCGGGCTCCGCTCAGGGCGGCCTCTTCATCCGGGACTTCTTTCTCCGCGTTGATATATTTCCGGGCTTCCGCCATCGGATCCCCGCCCGTCTGCATCAGCAGCCACAGGGCCAGGGGCTCCAGGCCCTTTTCCCGGGCGATGGTGGCGCGGGTCCGGCGTTTGGGCCGGAAGGGACGGTACAGATCCTCCAGTTCCGCCAGCGTTGCCGCCTCCCGCAGCTGCCCTTCCAGCTCTTCGGTCAGCACATCCATCTCCCGCAGGGTTTTCTCAATCTCCTCCCGGCGTTTTTCCAGATTGCGCAGGTATTCCAGGCGTTCCGCCATCTCCCGCAGGACCTGATCGTCCAGAGACCCTGTGGCTTCTTTTCGATATCGGGCGATGAAAGGAATGGTGTTCCCGTCGTCCAGCAGCGAAATCACCGCCGAAACCTGCCCGGGGCGAAGGGAAAACTCCGTGGCGATCCGATTTGCAAAATCCATGTCTGTTACTCCTCCTCTGTGAGCGTCAATCCACCTTTGTCATTTCGTGCCGGTTGACGATTCCGTTTTCGCTCCCGCGGCCTTTTTCCAGGCTTCCTTATAGGCCCGCTCCAGAGCCCGATCGGTTCCGGGCCGGTAATGTCGCTCCAGATAGACCGCAATGTTCCCTTTCACCCGGATCACTTCCTGTCGGAATTCCCGGGCAGAAGTGCGCATAGCGGCGTTTCCCGCGGCAATCAGCTGTTCGGGCCGGTCGGAAGTAACCACCCGAATCCGTCCGGCGTTCCGGCTCACATACGTGCTTTGTTCAATAAAGGCATCGGCGGTCTGGGCCTGGCGGGTATAAATGATGAAGATATTCCGATATTTCTCGGCGCTGCCCTTCTGTCCCGGAACCCGGTATGCGTCAAAGACGAGGATGATCCGGTGTCCGGTGGCTCCGGCATAGTTGCAGAGCAGATCCGCCAGCGCCATCCGGGCGTTCTCCAGGCTGCTGTCCAGCAGGGGTTTCCATTCCTCCCAGGCATAAAGCACGTTATAGCCGTCGATCAGCAGGATTTCCTGCGGCGGCTGTCCTCCCGCCCTGTTTGCGCCGTTTCCCTGTGAAGGATCCGTTCCGGCCGTATTTGCCGCTTTGCTGTTTTCCGCCTGCCCGGAGGCGTTTGCGCCTGAGTCCGGCGGCCGCGACCCGGTGTCTGTTCCGATCAGCTGCCGGGCCCTGGCGGGGCCGTAGGTTCGCTCGAAGATTTTTTCCAGGGCCGCGTCCTCTTCGGCGGTTCCGCGATAGGGAGCCGCGCTGCCGGTGCGAATCCCGGCATTCCTCCCTTCGGCCCGCCGCTCCTGAATCTCTTTCCAGGAAGGCAGATGCATATGCTGCTCCACCTCGTTCCACGGAACGGTGTATCCCGCTCCGTGGCTGCAGAACACCGAATCCGGCGAATAATTCACGTCCCCCCGGGGATCATATCCCCGCTTTGCGATCACCGCGGCCGCGTCGGCGCAGGGCTGCCAGCTGTCGAAGGAGGAAATCAGCTGTCCGCGCCCTCGGGTAAAGATCCGCAGCTCCCGCCCCCAGGAAGCGCAGGCAGCGGCCGGCGCCCGGGCGGAAAGGCTGACCATTCCTCCGCAGGCTTCTCCGATGGGTTCAAAGCTTCCTCCCATTCGATTCAGATCGTTGATCACCCGTCCCACGTTCTCTTCCGGCACGGTGATTTCCAGCCGCGTCACCGGCTCCAGCAGCAGCGATTCGGCTTTCATCAGCCCCTGGCGAAGGGCCCGGTAGGTCGCCTGACGGAAATCTCCGCCCTCCGTATGCTTCAGATGGGCCTTTCCGGCGACCAGGGTGATTTTCATGTCTGTGATGGGAGAGCCGGTCAGCACCCCGATGTGCACCCGTTCCCGCAGGTGGGTCAGAATCAGCCGCTGCCAGTTCAGGGCCAGATCGTCCACGGAAACGGCGGAAGCGAAGACAAGCCCGCTTCCCCGGGGCAGGGGCTCCAGCAGCAGGTGAACCTCCGCGTAGTGCCGCAGGGGTTCGTAATGACCGACGCCTTCCACTGCTTCCGTAATGGTTTCCCGATAAAGAACGCCTCCCTCGGAAAAGGTGACAGCCAGGCCGAAACGGTCCAGCATCTGCCGCGCCAGCACTTCCAGCCACACCTCTCCCATGGACTGAATCCGGATCTCCCGCCGTGCTTCAATATATTCAACCGCAATCAGCGGCTCCTCTTCCTCCAGCGTCCGCAGATACGTGAGCACCTGATGCAGATCGGCGCCTTGAGGGGGAATCAGCCGGCACTGCCAGCAGGGACGCAGAACCTGCTCCCGGGAGCCCGAAACCGGCGAAGAGCTCTCAGATCCGACAAGCCTGCCGCCGCCGGAGGAGGTTCCGCTTCCGTCAGAGGCCGCGCTTCCGCCGCCGGCTTTTCCGGCTGTCTCCAGGCAATCCCCGGGGCGGGTTTGGCTGAGCCCGACCGCGCAGCACAGCCCTCCCGCGGAAACCTGGGCGGCGGGAGTGTATCGCGCTCCGGAATAAAGCCGGATTTCCGCCACCTTCTCCGTCCAGGCCGCCTCGCCGCCGTTTTCCAGGCACAGCGCGTCCCGGGTTTTCAGCGTTCCCGCGGTGATTCGCATGAAAGTCAGCCTGGCCCCCTGGGGATCCCGGGCGATTTTGTAAACCCGGGCACGAACCGTCCCGTCCGCTCCTCCGGTCTGCGGGGAGGAGGAAGGCGACAGGGAGGCCAGAAAATCCAGCAGGGATTCAATGCCTTCGTTTTTCAGGGCGCTTCCGAAAAAGCAGGGAACCAGTTTCCGTGCCTCAAACAGGGCCCGGGTTTTCTTTTCCGGGATGGTTCCTTCCCGCAGAAAAGCATCCAGACAGTCTTCATCGCTCAGGGCAATGGCTTCCGGATCGGGATCCGGGAAAGGAAGAACCCTGTCGGACAGCTCCTGCCGGATTTCAGCAAGCAGCGTTTCCCGCTCTCCCTGAAACTGATCCATCTTGTTCACAAAAATCACAACCGGCAGCCCGACCGCCGCCATCAGCTTCCACAGCGTGCGCGTGTGGCTCTGCACGCCCTCCGGCGCGCTGATGACCAGAATCGCCGCGTCCATCACGGACAGCGCCCGCTCCGTTTCCCCGCCGAAATCCGTGTGCCCGGGGGTGTCAATCAGGGTGATCTCCGTTTTTTTCCACACAAGCCGGGCTTCCTTGGAGAAAATGGTGATGCCCCGTTCCTTCTCAATCCGGTCAGTGTCCAGAAACACATCCCCGTGGTCGACCCGTCCCTGTCGGCGAACAGCGCCGGAAAGGAACAGAAGGGATTCGGACAGGCTGGTTTTTCCGGCGTCGACGTGGGCTGCAAGCCCGATCACCGCCCCCTGCTTCATCCCAATCATCCCCTCCGTCTCTGTATATTCCCGCTTCTACGGACATGTCCCGGCCGTCGCGTCGTTCCCGCTTCTGCGGACAGGTCTCGGCCGCCGCGCTGTCCCTGCCTTCGCATCTCAGGAACGATTTCATTGTATCAAAGTTACCGGAACGGGGTCAAGCGTTGCTTTTCGGCGGGGATTATGCTACAATCCAATCCGCCCGCGGAACGCGTCGGGTTCGCTCGCGCCA
>CADBLV010000377.1 GCA_902795555.1 uncultured Eubacteriales bacterium
CGGGATGTCGAAAGCATTGTGCGCGATCTCGTGGAGAACGCCGTGCGGATGGTTCGGCGGGAGCACCAGGAAAAGGTGATGCCCCGGGCGAGGGTGCTGGCCGAAGACCGACTGGCGGAAATGCTGATTCATCCTCAGAAAAAAGCCGCCTCCAATCCGCTGGATTTCCTGCTCGGAAAGCAGAAGGAGCAGCAGCCCTCCTCCGAGGAAACGACCGCATTGGCCCGCAAAAAGGAGGACGTGCGGCAGCAGCTGATGCGGGGCGAACTGGAGGAGAACGAACTGGAAATCGAGGTTGAGGAGGAAGCCCCGACGCTGGAAGTCGGCGGAAACAGCATCAGCCTGGGGGATATGATGGGCAACATGATGCCCAGGCGGACCCGGATGCGCCATGTGAAGGTTCGGGAAGCCCGGAAGATTCTCACCGACGAGGAAGCCTCCAAGCTGATTGACAACGACGCGGTTCAGGAGGAAGCGATCCGCCGGACGGAACAGGACGGGATTGTTTTCATCGACGAGATTGACAAAATCGCGGGATCAAGCCAGGGCCACGGGCCGGACGTTTCGCGGGAAGGCGTTCAGCGGGATATCCTGCCGATTGTCGAAGGATGCACGGTGAACACCAAATACGGCGCCGTATCTACGGATCACATGCTCTTTATCGCCGCGGGCGCTTTCCATGTTTCCAAGATTTCCGACCTGATTCCCGAACTGCAGGGCCGATTCCCAGTGCATGTGAAACTGAATCCTCTGACCGTTGAGGATTTTAGGAAGATTCTGACTGTGCCGGACAACGCACTGACCAAACAATACAAGGCGCTGCTGGAAGTGGACAAAGTTTTGCTGACTTTTGAGGACAGCGCCATTGAAGCCATCGCGCAGGCCGCGCGAAACGCCAATGACAACGCGGAGGACATCGGAGCCCGCCGGCTGCACGCGATTTTCGAGCAGCTGCTGGAGGACATCAGCTTCAACGCCGGGGACGAAAACATGCCGCCATTCGCGCTGACGATTGACGGAAATTATGTGAATGAACACCTGAAGGGTGAAAACAAACCCATGGATCTGAACAAATACATTCTCTGACGAAAGGGAGAGGACAAGATGATTCAGAAGATCGGACTGATCGGAACGGGCAACATGGGTTCGGCCGTTCTGCGGGGCATCATCGACGCCGAATATGTCAAGCAATCCCAGGTGATCGCCTTTGACGCCAGCGCCCGACGGCTGCGGGAAATCGGAACGGATTTACCCGGAATCTCTCTGGCGAACGACTGTCTGGAAGTGGCGGAAACCGCGGATCTGATCATTCTGGCGGTGAAACCCAATTATATCCGGGAAGTGATTGACGAAATCCGGCCCGCTTTGCAGGGAAAAGCCGTGCTGAGCATTGCCGCGGGATGGACGACGAGAATGCTGGAGGAGGCTCTGCGGGGATCCGGGGCGACCTACATGCGCGTGATGCCCAATACGCCGGCGCTGGTGGGAGAGGGCATGACCGCCCTGTGCGACGAAACCACCTTCAGCCGGGAAGATTTCGACTTTGCCAAGGGCATTTTTGAATCCGTGGGCAAGACCCGGGTGCTTCCGGAACGGCTGTTTGACGGGGTGACCGCCATCAGCGGCAGCTCCCCGGCTTATGTCTATATGATGATCGAAGCCATGGCCGACGCCGGCGTCCGGGAGGGATTGCCCCGCACCTATGCCTACGAAATGGCGGCGCAGAGCGTTCTGGGTTCCGCACTGATGGTGCTCTCTTCGGGGACGCATCCGGCCGCTTTGAAAGACGCGGTGTGCTCTCCGGGAGGAACCACCATCGAAGCTGTGGCCGCGCTGGAAAAAGCCGGGTTCCGTTCCGCCATCATGGAAGCCATGAAGGCCTGCGCGGACAAGAGCCGGGAAATGTCGAAATGAGGAAGATCTGAATGGCAGACAACCTGAAGAAAGTGAATATTTACACCGACGGCGCATGCAGCGGCAACCCGGGCCCGGGAGGATGGGGGGCGATTCTGGAATTCGGCCCCCATCGGAAAGAAATCAGCGGCTATATGGCGGGAACCACCAACAACCGGATGGAACTGTTTGCTGCCATCAGCGCGCTGGGCGCCCTGAAGGAGCCATGCGAGGTGACGCTGTATTCAGACAGCGCCTACCTTGTGAGGGCTTTTACGGAAGGCTGGCTTGCCAAATGGCTGAAGAACGGATGGAAAAACAGCGAGGGAAAAAAGGTCGAGAACCAGGACCTGTGGTTTATTCTTTCGGCCCAGACGCGGAAGCATCGAGTGACCTTTGTGAAGGTGAAGGGTCATGCCGATCATCCGGAGAACAACCGATGCGACGCGCTGGCCCGGGCCGCGATTGAAGAATATCAGAAGACCTATGGAGAGCAGGAACAGAATCCGGAGGAATCCGCTCCCCAGACGCAGGGGTAAAAACGAACAAAGTATGGACGCGCATCATTGCCGGAAGGCGGGGATGCGCTTTTTTCAGGTGTATTTCTCCGAATAAAAAATAAAGAGTTGACAACGGTTGATTAAGACGTTATAATACAACTGTTTCAACCGGAAACAGTTGTTGTTTTTTTCGGATTGCATTGAAAGAATACAGGAGGATTGATCATGGGTAAATACTTTGGCACGGACGGATTCCGGGGGAAGGCAGGGGTGGACCTGACCGCCGAGCATGCTTTCAAGATCGGACGGTATCTGGGGTGGCATTACCGCGGGCAGCACACTTCGGGAAAGGCCAGGATCGTGATCGGGAAAGATACACGGCGGTCTTCCTATATGTATGAATCCGCGCTGGCCGCGGGCATTACCTCCTCCGGGACGGACGCCTATCTGCTGCACGTGACAACCACACCGTGCGTCAGCTATATCACGCGAACCGAGGGATTCGACTGCGGTGTGATGATCAGCGCGAGCCACAATCCCTTCGGAGACAACGGCATTAAACTGCTGAACGGCATGGGCGAGAAGATGGAGGACGAGATTCAGAACGCGATTGAAAGCTACATCGACGGAAAAATCGAGGAACTGCCCTATGCCAGCGGAGACGAAATCGGATGCACGGTGGACTTCTATACCGGACGAAACCGATACATCGGATATCTGACCAATCTGGCCACCCGGCCCTTTGATGACCACCGGGTGGCGCTGGACTGCTCCAACGGTTCCAGCTGGATGATCGGACCGGCGGTTTTCAACGCGCTGGGAGCGAAAACCTATGTGATCAACGCGCAGCCGGACGGCGTGAACATCAATCTCAACTGCGGCAGCACGCATATCCAGGGCCTGTGCGACTATGTGCGGGAGAACAAGCTGGACGTTGGTTTCGCTTTTGACGGGGACGCGGATCGCTGCCTGGCCGTGGACGAAAAAGGCCAGGAGGTGA
Source organism: uncultured Eubacteriales bacterium (assembly GCA_902795555.1). The sequence continues at coordinate 3,394 of CADBLV010000377.1, forward strand.
ACGGCGACAAGATTATGTATATCTGCGCAAAGTACCTCAAGAGCAAGGGCCAGCTGCCCAGCAACACGGTTGTGACCACGATTATGAGCAATTTCGGCCTTTACAAGGCGCTGGACGCGGCGGGAATCAACTATGAGAAGACCGCGGTCGGCGACCGATATGTTTATGAGAACATGAAGGCTTATTCCCACCTGATCGGCGGAGAGCAGAGCGGACATATCATATTCCGCAAGCACGCCCGGACCGGAGACGGACTGATTACCGCGATCATGCTGATGGGCGTGATGATTGACACGCAGCTGCCGCTGAGCGTATTGGCGGAGGGATGCCGGATGTATCCTCAGGTGCTGAAGAACGTGGTCGTGGACGACAAGGACGGGACGCTGGCGGAACAGGCCGTGATGGACACCGTGAGCGCCTGCACGGAAGCCCTGGGAGACAGCGGCAGAGTGCTGCTCCGGAAGAGCGGAACCGAGCCTGTGCTCCGCGTCATGGCGGAAGCCGGGAGCAAGGAAGAATGCGAAAAGAACGTGGACGCGATTATCGACGCCATGGCCAGGAGCGGCCATCTGATTGAGGTGAAAAAGTGATGCTGAAAACAAAGGATTTATTTGACCTGACCCATACCCGGGCGGCGGAAATGCTCGAAAAATATGAATATCCCTGGGAAGCGCTGAAAGCCATTAAGGAAACCATTCTGGCGATCGGTCCGACGCTGCCGGAAGAAGAATTTGACAAGGTTGGAGAGGACGTATGGATCGCGAAGGACGCGAAGATCTATCCCAACAACTATATCGGCGGACCCTGCATCATCGGACATGAAACGGAAGTGCGGCCCGGGGCCTTTATCCGGGGCAGCGCGCTGGTCGGCGATCATTGCGTCGTCGGCAACAGCACGGAACTGAAAAACGTGATTCTGTTTGACAATGTTCAGGTTCCCCATTATAACTATGTGGGGGACAGCATCCTGGGCTACAAGAGCCACATGGGCGCCGGCAGCATTACCTCCAACGTGAAAAGCGACAAAAAGCTCGTTGTGATCAAAGACGGGGATGAGAAGAAGGAAACCGGGATGAAGAAGATCGGCGCCATGCTGGGAGACCGGGTCGAGGTCGGATGCAACAGCGTGCTGAACCCCGGAACGATCATCGGACGGGATTCCAATGTTTATCCCACATCCTGCGTGCGGGGGACCATTCCGGAAGGCTGCATCTGGAAAAACAGCGGAAAGATCGTGAAGAAAAAATAAGCAACGGAATCAAAACCTGAAAACGGAATTAACAGAAACAGAAATCTCAAAGCGGATTCGGGAACCGTGAAACAACATCAAATCATGTCAAGGGGGACAGAATGATGAAGGTTATCGTTGTTAAGGATTATGAGGAAGGCGCGAAGAAGGCGGCCGACATTCTGGAGAAGATCGTCCGGGAGAAGCCGGACTGCACGCTGGGGCTGGCGACCGGAAGCAGCCCTGTGGGGATGTATCGGGAACTGGCACGCCGATGCCGGGAGGAAGGACTTGACTTCAGCCGGGTGCACAGCGTGAATCTGGATGAATATGTGGGGCTGGACGGAAGCCATGATCAGAGCTACCGCTATTTCATGAACGACAATCTGTTCAACCACATCAACATCGACAAGGCCAACACCTATGTGGCCAAAGGAACCGGCGACATCGCGGCCAACCTGAAGGAGTTCAACGACATCCTGGACCGGACGGAGATTGAGATCCAGGTGCTGGGCGTCGGCCCGGACGGCCATCTGGGCTTTAATGAACCCGGGGATACCCTGTTTGACGGAGCCCACGAGGAAACCCTCGACGAAAGCACCATCGAGGCCAACAAGCGCTTTTTC
>CADBLV010000378.1 GCA_902795555.1 uncultured Eubacteriales bacterium
CAAAAAAGTGGAAAACAACAATCCCAAGCATGAATATTACTTGACCGGGGTTGTGAAAGTGATCCATGATATGGGCCTTAAGCAGCACGCCGTGGTAACCGAGGACAAGCCGGAATACTGGGGCGTGAACAGCATGGAAGAACTGATCAAGGTCGAGGAATACATGAAATCCCACAAAGCGAACGGCTGAATTGATATTTCCTGATACGGAGGGAACTGCTCTTTGAAAGCAGAGCGGTTCCCTTTGCTTGCATTCAGGGATAATTATCTGTATAATATACAAAACGGAATGAATCTGTTTGCTGTGTAATAAAGGAGGGCGGAAGCGTGAACCTGCCGCAGATGCTGGATAAACTGAAGAATGATTCCTTTTTTATGGAAAACGTGACTGCCTGGAAAACCGTGCCGCCCCGGGAGGCCAAATATACGCCTTGGCCCGATGGGATCGATCCAAGATTGCCGGAAGCGCTGGCCCGGCATGGGGTCAGGCAGCTGTATACCCATCAGGCGGAATGCTATTCCGCTTCTCAGGCTGGGAAGGATTATGTGGTGGTAACGCCTACGGCTTCCGGAAAAACCTTGTGCTACAATCTGCCGGTGTTGGCGGAAATCCTGAAAAACCCCGACGCCCGCGCTTTGTATCTGTTTCCTACGAAAGCGCTGTCCGCAGACCAGGTGAGCGAATTATATGAGCTGATCGAGCAATTGGGCGTGGACATCAAAACCTTTACCTATGATGGCGACACTCCAGCGGCAGCCCGCCGCGCCGTGCGCCAGGCCGGGCATGTGGTGGTCACAAATCCCGATATGCTCCACAGCGGCATCCTGCCCCAGCACACCAAGTGGGTGAAGCTGTTTGAAAACCTCAAATACATCGTCATCGACGAGATTCATTCCTACCGCGGGGTCTTTGGGAGCAACCTGGCCAATGTCCTGCGCCGCCTGATCCGCCTGTGCCGGTTCTACGGGAGCGACCCCCGGTTCATCCTCTGCTCGGCTACCATTGAAAACCCGGAGGAGCTGGCCCGGACCCTGATCGGCCGGCCGGTGACCTGCATCAGTCAGAACGGATCTCCCTCCGGGGAAAAGCACGTGATCTTCTATAACCCGCCCGTCGTCAACCGCCAGCTGGGCATCCGCAGGGGCGTCCTGCCGGAGACCAGGAGCATCGCCTCCATGCTGGTCCGAAACGGCGTCCGCACCATCGTCTTTGGAAAAAGCCGCCTGCAGGTGGAGGTGCTGACCCGCCAGCTCAAGGAGCTGGTCAAAGACCCGGTCGGGAACTCCGGCCGCGTCCGGGGCTACCGGGGCGGCTATCTGCCCTCCGAGCGGCGGGAGATCGAGCGCGGTCTCCGGGCCGGGCGGATCGACGCGGTCGTCTCCACCAACGCCCTGGAGCTGGGCATCGATATCGGCTCCCTGGAGGCCTGTGTGATGTGCGGCTACCCCGGCACCATCGCCTCCGCCTGGCAGGAAGCCGGCCGGGCGGGCCGGCGCTTCGGCGTCAGCCTGACGATCCTGGTGGCCTCCTCCGCGGCCCTGGACCAGTTCATCGTGACCCATCCGGACTATTTCTTCGGCGCGAGCCCGGAAAACGCCCTGCTCAACCCGGACAATATCTACATCCTCCTGAACCACATGAAGTGCTCGGCCTACGAGCTCCCCTTCCGCGACGGGGAGAGCTTCGGCAACGCCGCCGGCAGCGCGGAGATGCTCGAATACCTGACGGACGAGCACATCCTGCGCCACGTTGGTTCCACCTACCACTGGTCGGAGGAGGATTTCCCCGCCAGCGAGATTTCCCTGCGGACGGCGATGACCGAAAACTTCCTGATCATGGACGTGACCGACCCGGCCCATACCCGCATGGTCGGGGAGATGGACCGGTTTACCGCCCCGATGCTGCTGCATGAGAATGCCATCTACCTGCACGAAGGCACCACCTACCAGGTTGAAAAACTGGACTTTGACGCCTGCAAGGCGTTCATCCGCCGGGTGGACGTCGATTATTACACCGACGCGGACCTGAACGTGGCCCTGAGCCTCCTGGACGTGCTGGAAGAAAAGCCGGACGCCTCCTTCGGGGAAATCAACGTCACCGCCCGCGTCCGCATGTTCAAGAAGATGCGCTTTGACACCGGGGAAAACGTCGGCTACGGCCCGGTCATGCTGCCGGAAACCGAGATGCACACCACCGCCCTGTGGTGGACCGTGCCGGACGACATCGCCGCCGATACCGGCAAGGATGACCTGCAGAACGGGATGCTGGGCATTGCGAA
>CADBLV010000379.1 GCA_902795555.1 uncultured Eubacteriales bacterium
CATCGAAAAAGCCGCTCCGACCGGTTATGTACTGCCGCAGGGCGAAAGCGCGAAGACGCAAACGGTCACTGTTGAATCCGGAAAGGCAGAGGTGGTTACCTATGAGGTCACCATGACAAATACGCCGGAGACCAAAGGAACGATCACCCTGACGCTGAAGAATAACAACGGCACAGGTCTTCCCGGCGGAGAGTTCAGCTTCTACCGGGTCAGAACGGGAAATGAGAGCGCGGACACCCGCATATATGAGTCACTGACCACAAACAGCAATGGACAGATTATCTGTCCAAATCTGGAACCGGGCTCATACTATTTGGTTCAGTTGGATGCTCCGAACGGGTATGTGCTGCCGGATGAAGACGAGCGGAGAACGGAAACGAAATCTGTTCTGCCTGGGCAAACGGCCGCACAGAATTTGGAACTGGCTGTGACGAATCAGGCAGAATCAAAAGGCAAGGTTGTTCTGACGGTGCGCGGAACAGAGGGAGAGGTGCTTTCCGGAGCTGAGTTTGACCTGTATAAGGTCACAGCAAGCGGTTCAACCCAGTCGACGAATGCGAATCAGACCAATCAGCCAAAAAACGTAAATGGACGAAACTTACTGTTGACTGGGAATCGCGGGGAGATCAAGGTTAATCAGAGAACGCTGGTGTCGGATGAAAACGGACATGTAACGGTAGCGGAACTGGATCCAGGCACATATTATTTCCTGCAAACGAAGGCGCCCAAAGGATATGCTTTGCCGGAGGGTGACGCGGCAAAAAGCGCCCGGTTTACAGTCGAAAGTGGACAGTCAGAAATCCAGGTACTCACCGCGGCATTTATGAACCAGGTTCCGGAATACGGAAAAATCCGGATTTCCGCGCTGTTTAACGGCCTCGATCAGGTGCCGACCGGATTTGTGATTACAAATGATGAAAACACCAATATTTCCTTCACACCGGATAACGCAAATCAGGGCGACGGGCTGGCAGAGCCTTTTATTTGGGAAATGGAAAATGTGAAAACCGGATCGACTGTGACATTTACTGAGGATGGTCTGGAAAAAGACGGCTATGTACTCATTCAGATCGGAAACACGGAGGGAGAAAAGAACCCTGCCATCACAAGTGAAGAAGTAACGAAATCTGATGTGAAGCAGGTTTCTTTCGTGAATTGGTATCAAAAGGATCAGACGACTCAAACCGGAGGAGGGGGCAGTGGTTCCGGTGAATCGGGCAGCGGTTCGGGTGAACCGGGAAACGGCTCGGGCGAATCAGGCAGCGGTTCCGGAGAATCAGGCAGCGGCTCGGGTGAATCGGGTAATGGCTCCGGTGAATCAGGGAGCGGTTCCGGAGAATCAGGCAGCGGCTCGGGCGAATCTGGCAGTGGCTCGGGTGAATCGGGCAGCGGATCAGGTGGATCGGGCAATGGTTCCAACAGCGGTTCGGGGAACAGTGGATCAGGCGCCGGCACAAACGTGAATACATCTGCAACAGGAGGAACTGCTTCAGACAGTTCCGCTACCGGAAAAGATAAGGCGTCTTCGGATCATTCTGAACAGAGTACTGTAATAAAGACACCTGGAACCGTGTCAACATCGGCTTCTGAGTCGACGTCCGGTGAAAAGAAGACATCCGCAAATGGCGGAGCGAAGAAGAATGTGACCGAAACAACCCAGACAACCGATCCGCCACCGCCTCCTCCTCCGCCGCCAAAGACAACTCTGACGATGCGCCTGCTCTGGTATGGTGATGACGATCAACAGGACCTGCGGCCTGCCATCATTCCGGTGGTTCTTTACAATCAGGATGGGCCGGTGGTCGTGGTGAATCTGTACGCGAAGAGTCTGTATCTGGTGCAGGTCAGCAATCTGGCTCCATATACGGCGAAGGGAGAAACAGCGGAATATCATTGGGAAGCGCCTGAAATCCTGGGATATGTGCGGGGAGATCTTTTCAGTACAGACGGCAATTCCGCCCTGGTCTATCAGCTCTGGAAGCGTCCGGATATACCGGAAACGGAATGTCCGAAACGAATCCCGGGAAACAGTTTTGTTCAGATCCAAACGAAGGAATCGCAGCCGAACATGTCCGGGATGTTCTTCGTGGGAGGAGCATGTTTTGACTGATCGAAGACCCGTTAGTATGTAATCTGCGAACTATGAGAAAAACCACAATGGGAATCCGGCAGAAGAAACACAGGCGATACTCCTCGCTATGTGGAAGAGCGGAACGACATCGGAGGGAAAAATGAATCAGATATTGCGCAATCACGCGGAGGAGATTGTCCGGTCAGCCATTCAGGCGGTCAGACCGGACGCGGCAGTGCGGCGGGCGCTGGAGAAGATGACCTTTCCGGGACGGATCTATCTGGTGGCAGCCGGAAAGGCAGCGTGGCAGATGGCAAAGACGGCCTCGGAATGTCTTGGAGAGCGGATTGAATCCGGCGTGGTGGTGACGAAATACGGTCATGTGATGGGGGAGATTCCGAAGGTTGCCTGTTATGAGGCGGGGCATCCCGTGCCGGACGAGAATTCCTTCCGGGGAACCCGGGCGGCCCTGGCGCTGGTGTCCGGTCTTCGTGAAGATGATACGGTGCTGTTCCTGTTGTCCGGAGGCGGGAGTGCCCTGTTTGAAGATCCGCTGATTTCCGGGGAGGAACTGCAGGCAATTACAGAACAGCTGCTGGGCTGCGGAGCGGACATTGTGGAAATCAACACCATACGTAAGCGGCTGAGCGCGGTCAAGGGCGGCCGATTTGCTTTGAGATGCCTGCCGGCCCGGGTGGAGGCCATTGTGCTGTCGGACATCATCGGGGATCCCCTGGATATGATTGCCTCCGGCCCAGCCTGCCCGGACAGTTCAACGGCCGCGGATGCCCGGCGGATTCAGGAAAAATATGATTTGCGGATATCTCCCGAGGCCCTTCGCCTGCTGGACGAAGAGACGCCGAAAATGTTGACGAATGTGCACACCCAAATCACCGGGAGCGTGCGGGAATTGTGTGCCGCGGCGGCTTTGGCCTGTGAGCGCCTGGGATATCAGCCCTTCCTGCTGACCGATAGGCTGTGCTGTCAGGCTCGGGAAGCCGGCAGCTTTCTGGCTTCCGTTCTGAAAACGCACGCGGGAGACGGGAAATCCCTGGCCTTTATCGCGGGCGGAGAGACCGTGGTCACGCTGACCGGCCATGGGCTTGGAGGACGGAATCAGGAAATCGCCCTGGCTGCCGCGCCCGGCATTGCCGGTCTGGCGGAGGCTGCGGTGTTTTCCGTGGGCAGCGACGGAACGGATGGCCCGACGGATGCCGCGGGCGGATATGTGGATGGGGATACCTGCCGGGCGCTGGAGGAGCAGGGCCTGTCCGTGCCCGATGTTTTGCGGAACAATGATGCTTATCACGCGTTGCAGAAGGTGGATGGCCTGCTGATCACCGGCCCCACGGGCACAAACGTGAATGATGTGGCCGTGGCGCTGTGGCGTGAGGGGTGACAAATCCGTTCGTCTGAGATATAATCATTGCAGAACAATCCGGATAAGGAGTGAATTGCAATGCTTACGCTGGAAAGGGCGAAGGAATTGAACGCCACCACAGTCCATGAGGATCATCTGATCATTCACGCGCTGAATGTCTGCTATGCCATGGGAGCCATGGCTCGCCATTTCGGAGAGGATGAAGAACACTGGATGGCCATCGGGATGCTCCATGATTATGATTACGAGCTGCATCCGGAGGAACATCTGCAATATACGGAGAAACCGCTGCTGGAGGCGGGTGTCAGCCCGGAGGATGTCCGGGCCATCCTCAGCCACGGCTATGGCATTGTCAACGATGTCAAACCGGAAACCAGTCTGGAAAAGAGCCTGTTCACCGTAGACGAGCTGACCGGGATCATTCAGGCCTGCGCGCGCATGCGCCCGAACGGGATCACGGATCTGGAAATCAAAAGTTTCATGAAGAAGTATAAGGACAAAAAATTCGCGGCCAAATGCAGCCGGGAAACGATTCAGCAGGGCTGCGACATGCTGGGCATGGATGTGCCCACGGTGGCAGCGATCTGCATTGAGGGCATGAAGGAGCATGCCGCGGAGCTCGGCCTGGCAGGGAACTGAGCCGGCTTCGGCGATTCCTCTCTCCCTCTCGTCCCTGATCAGGGTGAATGAGACACACGCCCTGAATGAATCCGTCGGATGAGCGAAAAAGGAGATACGCAATACACAGGTATAACTTGGGAGAAGTGCAATTTGAGAAACTGGCTGAACAATGATTTCTTCATGAGCGCTTTCAATGTGAAAGAGCAATCTGCAATTCTTATGATCGATGTAAACAACAGCAAAAGTCAGGGATACAGCGGATGGAGCACAGACGGAGGCAATAACACCCAAGATCAAATCTTCCTGCTGAGTTATGCGGAGGCTAATCAATATCTCTGCGTTATGAGCTACGATACCAAGTCCCGTGTAGTTCCGACATCTTACGCAAAGGCAAAAGGAGCATATACGAGCAAGGGCAATAAAACGACAGACGGAAGCGCCGCAGGATGGTGGTGGCTTCGGTCGCCCGGCGACGATCAGTACGATGCAGCCCTTGTCCTCGATGGCGGCTCGCTCAACTACCTCTACGTCGACGACGACCGCGTTTCTGTCCGCCCTGCTCTTTGGCTGAGTCTGGAATCTGATATCTTTTGATCTGTAATCTATCACTTCTATATCTTTGCTGATCGAAAGGAATCTGGATGATAACCAAAACGATCAAAACCATCAACAAACTGATCGCTTTATCTTCGCAGTCCCTTTCATATACGATCAATCCCGCGGGGAA
>CADBLV010000380.1 GCA_902795555.1 uncultured Eubacteriales bacterium
CGCTCCTCTCAGGATTCCGTGCCGCCGTCTCCGCCGGCAATCTTCCCGGTTTCCCCGTCTTCCTCGTCCTCGTCGTCCTCGTCGCGCTCCCGCAGTCCGCGGTTCACCTTCGCCCCTTCAATGCGGGAATTGATAAACCGGTCGAAAACCGCGTTGGTGTAGTGGGCCGTGATAAACCGGCTCAGCGCAAACCCGATGATCACATAATATGCCCCCAGAATCAGCCCTCCGATGATGGGATCCAGTCCGAAGAACCATACGGCGGCAAAGAAAATCCCTGCCGGTACGCAGTGCAGCAGTCGGATCCCGACGCTGAAAGGCAGCCGGGCGATTCCGAGCAGCAGCGCGTTCCGGAAAACCCCGCCGATCTTCAGCTCATAGCTCACACAAAGCGGATGCATATACGTCACGCTCAGCGCCCAGACAATCCCGATCAGCAGCACCAGCACCTGCGGCACGATCATGAACATCTGGTTTCCGGCCATGTCCCCGTAAAAGCGCCATCCGACATAAACAGCCAGGGGAAGCACACCCGTAATCGCGGAAACGATCAGCCCCTGACGCCAGTTTTCTTTCACGGCGTCCTTGAAATCACTCCAGATAAAGGCATGCTCGTCCCGGGCCCAGTTTCGCGTCACATAGCTCACGCCCGCGGTGAAGGGGCCGGTAATTGCGATGCAGGGCATCAGCCACAGCAGCGTGGAGAAAAGGATGCTGTCCACCATCTTGCCGAGATCGGTCTGGGCAATGGCGTCCTGCTCCTCCGCGGATACAGTCACCGCCACTGCGTTCTCCCCGCTCTGCTGCTGAACGCTGTCCACATATTCCTGCAGCCTGCCGTCCTGAGCCAGCAGCACTACGTTCACCTGGCTCACGAAGTTGTAAAGGCCCAGCCCCAGCACGATCATGCACGGCAGCCAGATCAGCGCATACATCAGATTCAACCGGCACAGAGCACTCATCCGGGTCCGCAGCGTGTCCCAGAACAGCTGCATCCGGGTTTCCGGCATGTCCTCCTTCCGGAAATCGCCCTTGCCGCTCTTTCCGTAGTAATAGTTGTTCATGAATCTGCCAAACATCGCTGATCCTCCCGGTCTTTCATTTTTTGGGCGGGCATATCCCCCGTCCCGGAATTCCCCCGGGGTCTGCGAACCCCGGGGGAAAAGTTGTCCGTTAGGCCATCATGGCCTGGCTGGCCGCGGCCAGCTCCTCGCTGATCCGTTTCGATTCTTCCGCGGTCTTCGCATTTGCATTGCAGTAAAGCTTGATCTTCGGCTCGGTGCCGGAAGGCCGGATGCAAACCCAGTGTCCGCCTTCCAGCTCATAGTAAAGCACATCGCTGGCAGGCAGTCCGGTGGGCGTTTCATTTCCGTTTTCGGTGCGAACGCCCTTCAGGTAATCCCGAACCGCGCAAACCCGGAATCCCGCAATCGCTTTGGGCGGATCCTGCCGCAGTCCGGCCATGATCTCCTTCATGCGGGTCAGCCCGTCTTTGCCGGGCAGCGTCGTGCTGACCACCTTGTCCGTGTAGTATCCGAATTCCCGGAAAATTTCCTGAACCCGGTCATACAGCGTGATCCCCTCCGCCATACAGGCGCATGCCACTTCGCTGATCAGCAGGCTGGCGTTCACGCCGTCCTTGTCCCGCACAAACGTGCTGGACAGGAATCCGTAGCTTTCCTCAAATCCGAACAGGAATGTGTGATCGCCCCGGTCCATAAACTGCTGAATCTTTTCTCCGATGAATTTGAATCCCGTCAGGGTCTCGAACATCGCCACCCCGTATTTCTCGCAGATCCGGTTTGCCAGGCTGGTGCTCACGATGCTCCGCACAGCCGCGCCGTCCTTCGGCAGGGTTCCCGCCTTCTGCTTGCTCGACAGGATGTAGTGCAGCATCACACAGCCGATCTGGTTTCCCGTCAGCAGGTGCCATTCACCCTCTCCGTCCTTCACGGCCACGCCCAGCCGGTCGCAGTCCGGGTCGGTAGCGAAAATGACGTTCGCCCCAACCTCTGCCGCCAGTTTGAAAGCCAGCTCATAAGCGCCGGGATCCTCAGGATTGGGAACCTTGATCGTGTGGAACGTGGGATCGGGCATCTCTTGTTCTTTAACCACCGCCACGTTCGTCAGTCCGATTTCCTTCAGCATCCGACGTACCGGCACATTGCCGCTTCCGTGCAGGGGGGTGTAAACGATTTTCAGTTTGCTTCCCTCCCGGGAGAGCAGTTCGGGATTGATGGTCAGGGTCTTGATCTGGGCGATGTAGTCGTCATCGACTTCCCTGTCGCCGATGATTTTCAGCAGGCCCTGATTCAGCGCCTCCTGTTCATCCATCAGACGGCAGTCAGTGTAGGCGGTTTTGCGGATAATTCCGGTAATCGCCGCGGCGGCCTCTGGTCCGACCTGAGCGCCGTCCTCCCCGTATACCTTGTATCCGTTGTATTGCGGTGGATTATGGCTTGCCGTAATCACGACGCCGGCAATCGCGTGCAGATGGCGCACAGCATAGCTCAGAATCGGCACGGGGCGCAGCGCGTCAAACAGATAAGCCGGCACACCTTCCGCGCACAGCACCAGCGCCGTATCCTTCGCGAATTCCGGGCTCATCCGGCGGCTGTCATAGGCAATCACGACGCCCCGTTTTGCCTCTTCGGGGTTCTGGTTCAGATATCCGGCCAGGCCCTTGGTGGCCCGGCGTACGTTATATTTGTTCATGCGGTTCGTTCCTGCGCCCAGCACGCCCCGCATCCCCGCGGTACCGAAGCTCAGCTCGGTATAAAAGCGATCCTCCATCTCGGACGCGTCATTCCGGATGCTTTCCAGCTCCTTCACGGTTTCTGTGTCATCCGCGAAGTCATGAAGCCATGCCTGATAGTTTTCAAGGATTGTCATTGTGATCTACCGCCTTTCTGTCTTCTTTCCCGCCTGGTTTCGTTGTTTCTATTATAGGGGGTTTTCCGCGTTTTTTCAAGCCTTTCACAACAACCTTTCCCGAACGCAGAACGCCGCCGCGATCCCCCCGTCGTGGCTGATGCTCAGATGGAAAATCTCTCCTTCCGTGCGGGAGATCAGCGCTCCGCTGAATCGGTATTCCGGCTTTCCGGCTTCGTCATGGCTGATCTCAACCTCCTTTAGATCGAAGTCCAGCCCCGTGCCCATCGCTTTGGAAAAGGCCTCCTTTGCCGCAAACATGCCCGCCATGGTCTGGGCTCCGTTTCGGCCTTTTGTCCGGATATATTCCACCTCCGCCTCCGTAAAAAAGCGCTCTGAGAACCGCGTCATGGTTCGCAGCTGCTCCATCCGGGCGATCTCGCAAACATCCATGCCGATTCCGGTGATCATCCTGTTCGTTCCTCCTCCTGCGCCGCGCCTGAAAGCCCGCGCTTTGTTTTGCGCCGGGTTTGAAAGTCTGTGCTTCCGTTTCGCGCAGCAACAGGCTTATCATACCACATCTTGCGGTTTGCTTCAAATCGGGCTATAATGGCATGTGAAATTGAAACCGGAGGCATATTTTGTTCGCGATCCGCGCAGGCGGGAGCGATTACAAAATAGCCAACCGAACAGAATGGCAGATGTGAACTTGCAGTTC
>CADBLV010000381.1 GCA_902795555.1 uncultured Eubacteriales bacterium
CATCTATGACATGGCTGCCCCTTCTCTTCTCCATCAGAAGATTCTGGGCCAGCTGTATCTGCAGTTTCAGGCCTGCGCGGACACGCACGGCGATGGATGCGAAGTGTATCTTTCTCCCTGTGACGTACAGCTGGATATGGATGATCGGACCATGCTCCAGCCGGATCTCTTCGTGATCTGTCGGGATTATGACCGGAAAGCCCGGGCTCTTTCCGGGGCGCCGGATCTCATTGTCGAGATCCTTTCCCCCTCTTCACGCTGGAAGGACATGATGCTCAAGCTGACCAAGTATTATCAGGCGGGCGTGCGGGAATACTGGATCGTCGATCCGGATCACAGGGGAATCTATGTTTATGATTTCTCTGTCCCGGATTTCAGGCTGGAAACGTATTCTTTCGATTCTCAGATTCCGATTCATCTTTCCGGAGGAGCCTGCAGTATTGATTTTGCGAAGATTCATCAGAAGATCGCTTCTCATTACTGATCCTATCTCGATCTTTGACACCATTGACCAGCAGATGGCCAGGGAACCGTAGATCGTTGTGAAGCAGACTGAAATACCTTCGATAAGAAAACCTTCCCGGTTGACAGGGAAGGTCTTGACATCAGTCATCACAGCCTTTTCCACGTCGTGCCTGCCTGTTTTACCGGATCATGCTTTCCAGACTGCCTGATCCGCAGATAAAGGCCTGTTTGTCAGTGGGAACACCGAGGATCATGCTGGTCATACTGCTGACAGAGACGAGATACCACCTGTCTCCGTATCGGCAGATGGTCGGGCAGCAATAGAGCGTTTCATCACCGACATTCGCAACGCCGACGAGATTGACTGCTTCATCAGCGCCATAGCACGCTGTCTGTTTGATGAACGTTTCCGGGTTATTTCCTGCGGAGGAGAATTTGCCCTCTGTCACATCATCAGGCGAAAGGAATCTGATGTTCGACATCTGCGTCAGCTTTTCAAGCCTGCCGTTATCAAATTTCTGCAGGAAGACCGTCACATCATCCGTATCCTTCTCGAAGATGACCGAGCCTGTTTTCTGTCTGGTCGGTGAGTCATCGCCGAGAATATATTGCTCAAGGGAACGATAGATCAGGTCGGCCTGATAGAAACGAATATTATTCACATTGGCGGAGAACATGAAATCATTTACAGAAGGCATTCGGGGATGCATCGTGGGCTGGTAGGCCCTGATTCTCTCAAAGAATGCTTTAAAATCATAATGCTCCATCTGTGTTTCCCACGCGAAGGCGCTGAGCATCTGTTCGAAGTTGAGATTTTTAAGGCCTTCCATATAGCAGGTCAGGGCTTCTTCCGGTGTGTCGAACCCTTCCCCCTCATATCTGACAGAGAAGGAAGCGTCCTGCTGCAGCTTTGTTCCGCAGTTTCCGCAGAACACTGCGCCGGAATCCATCGAAACCTTTGTTCCGCAATTCGGGCAGACAATTTCTGCCGGCTTCTGCGCTCCGCATTTGATGCAGAAGTTTGTGGTGTTGGCAGCACCGCAATCAGGGCAGACCCACTCGTCTCCTTCCGCGAGGGAGCATGCGCATCCGAGCGTCAGGAACAGCGCCAGCAGAACGGCGGCTATCTTTTGGGGAAATTTCATCACTCCAGCCTCCCTTAAAATACGATTTCCATAAAGAATTCGTCATCAGTGTCCTGATCCCCTTCCTGTTGTCCAATGGATGAGACGATTTGCGGCGGGAGGTTTTCCATCCGGTGTTTTCCTGTTTACGAAGAAGTTTGGTCTTCATCTTTTCGAAAAAATGTGGTATACTTCAGAAAAACGATTCTCCGAAAGGGAGACAATGAGTACAGAATGTTGTCGGTAAGGAAAGAAAAAAGAAAAACAGGGAGGACAAAGGAAATGAAAAGATGGATTTGCGGGATTCTGATACTGGTGATGCTGACGGTGGGCCTTGGGGCTGCGGCGGCCGGGGAATCGACGGGATATAAACTGGAACAGGTTACGGTTCTGAGCCGGCATAATATCCGCTCCCCCCTGTCCGAGAAGGGATCCATGGTCAGCGAGATCACTCCCCATGAATGGTTCAGCTGGACTTCCAAAACCGGAGAGCTTTCTCTGCGGGGGGCGATGCTGGAAACGACGATGGGGCAGTATTTCCGGCTGTGGCTGGAATCGGAGGGACTCATTCCGGAAAACTATATCCCGGAGGAAGGGGCTGTGCGCTTCTATGCCAACGGATTCCAGCGGACGCAGGCCACCGCTCATTACTTCTCCACGGGCCTTCTGCCTGTGGCGGTGACGCCGGTAGAACGGATCGGCGAATTGAATACCCATAACGGGACCTTCCTGCCGCTGATCCGATTCATGACGCCGGCCTATGAGGAGGCCATTCGAAAAGAGATTGCTACGATGAGCGGAGGAATCGGACTGAGCGGATACAGAGCTTCTCTGGAAGAAGCGTGGCAGGTGCTGAAGACGGTCACCGATATGGAGCAGACAGAAGCATACAAAAACAACGTCTACGGAGCGCTGGATACGGATGACACAGAACTGATTCTGGATCCTGCTGTCACCGACGAACCTGCCATGAAGGGGCCCATGAAGTACATGTGTTCCATTGCCGACGCGCTGGTCCTGCAGTACTATGAGGAGCCGGACGATCTGAAAGCAGCCTTTGGGCATGAGATGAGCGAGAAAGACTGGAAGCTGGTCGGAAGTGTGCTGGGAACTTACCTGAAGATCCTGTTCGGGACCCCGCTGCTGGCACCGGTTCAGGCGCATCCGATGCTGGAGGAACTGTATTACGAGATGAACATGCAGGGACGCAAGTTTTCCTTCCTGTGCGGCCATGATTCCACGATCATGAGTGTCCTGACGGCCCTGGGCGTCAATGACTATGAGCTGCCCGGAGCGATCGAACCGACGACGCCCATCGGCGTGAAAGTTGTTTTTGAACGTTGGTCCGATCAGGACGGAAAGAACTGGTATCAGGTTAAACTGGTGTATCAGAGCGTGGAACAGCTTCGGAGCATCCAGCCCCTTTCCCTGGATCAGCCGCCCATGATTGTTCCCATTTCCTTTGCGGGTGTCGAAACCAATGCGGACGGGATGATCGCCGAGAAAGATCTGATGGAATTGTTCCGGAATCGGATCAACAGATATTATGAATTGCAGGAGATCTACGGCGAAACAACGGAACAGGCGGAGAAACCGGCTGCCTGACGGTGTGAAAGTGCGCCGGGGGAGGACATTTCAATCCTCGCCCGGCGCATTTTGTTTGGGGGGACGAAAAGAACCGTCCCCCATCGTCTACAGAGCGTTGACAAACGGCGCGAAAACGGTTATAATCCCGTATACCCTCAGGAGATTCGGAAACACCCTTGAACCCGGCTTGACGGTGACAGGGTGTTTCTTATGTATGAAAGGAGCCTGAAACGACTATGACAGAAGAGAAAGGAACCGTTTTAACGGAGAGCGGACTGAAGAAACTGGAGGAGCAGCTGGATTATCTGATTTCGGTTCGGCGGAACGAGATCAGTGAGCAGATCGCCGTGGCCCGTGGGTTCGGCGATTTGAGCGAGAACGCGGAATATGACGAGGCCAAGAAGGAGCAGGCGAAGGTCGAAGCCGAGATCACCAAGCTGCAGGCCACGATCCGGAC
>CADBLV010000382.1 GCA_902795555.1 uncultured Eubacteriales bacterium
ATGACGAATTTTATCGGGCCTGGGAAACCGCGAAGCCGGGTTCTCCGGAGAAGGAAGGCGCGGCCAGGGTGTTGCGGCGGGTCGGCGGTCCGGATTTTTCGATGGAAACGCTTTCGGTCTACGATATTCCGTCCCAGCTGCGGCCGGACGCGCCGCCGGTGTTCCTGACGGCGAATCTGGACGACCCGGTGGTGCCGGCGGTGAACACGACCGCGCTGGAAGCGGCGCTGAAGGAAAAAGGCGTGCCCTGCCGGACGCGGATCGGAAAAACCGGCGGCCACAGCTACGGCCTGGGATACGGGCTGGAGGTGGAAGGCTGGTTTGACGAAGCGACGGCGATTCTGGGGCATCGCTGACAGGCTGCGGCTGTGCCTGCGGCATTGCTGACAGGCGGCGGCTGTGCCTGCGGATTTGCCGGCAGGCGACCGTGATTGCGGCGCTGCTGACAGGCAGCGGCTGCGATTGCGTTCAGGAGACGCGAAAACAGGAAGGAGAACAGGGTAATGAAGGTTTGCTACACGGCGGGAGAGGTGAAAAAGCAGGACGGGTATTTTTCCGTCGCGGCAGAAGGAGCGGAGATCCGGATCTGGTTTCTGACGGACGACATCCTGCGCATCCGGTGCGGGTTTGACGGGGACTGGGACGAGGCGTCCTACAGCCTGGTGATGACAGCCTGGGACAGCCGGACGGACGCGCTGTTTGCCGGGGAGCGGAAGCGGATTCAGCCGGCGGAAGCCTGTCTGACGGACGGGGAAAAGGAAGCGGTGATCCTGGGGAACCGCCTGAAAGTGGTGGTGCACAAAGATCCGTTCTATCTTTCCGTGTTCGACCGGGACGGGACACTGCTCCACGAGGATATCCCGGATCTTTGCTATCGGGAGGACGGAAACCGCCGAAGGATGCACACGATCCGGATCGAGGCGGAAGACCGGTTTTACGGATTCGGGGAGAAGGCGGGAGCGCTGAACAAGGCGGAGTGCTTCCTGACCATGGCGCCGGGAGACGCCATGGGATACGACGCGGAGAAAACCGACAGCCTGTATAAGCATATTCCGTTCTTTATCCGCCTGCAGGGGGAGACTGGCCGGGCCGTGGGGTATTTCTATCATAACCCGGCGGAATGCACCTTCAACCTGGGGCGGGAGAAGCGGAATTACTGGCATCGGTATGCCACCTACACCGCGGACAGCGGGGATGTGGATCTGTTTCTGATTGCCGGGCCCACCATCCGGGAGGTCATTGAGCGATATACGGATTTGACGGGGAAATCGGCGATGCTGCCCAGGGCCGCCCTGGGCTATCTGGGGTCCTCGATGTATTATCCGGAGCTGCCGGAGAAATGCGACGAGGCGATTCTGAATTTTATCGACACCACCAGGGCGGAAGACATTCCGGTGGACGGATTCCAGCTGAGCAGCGGATACTGCGCGGTGGAAACGGCGGAAGGGATCAAGCGCTGCACCTTCACCTGGAATCAGAAGCGGTTCCGGGATCCGGCGGGATGGTTTGCGGAAATGAAGAAACGGGGCATTACGGTGTCTCCGAACATCAAGCCGGGGATGCTTCTGGCCCATCCGCTGCTGGGCGAGATGATGGAAAAGGACATGTTCGTCCGGGCGGATCCGGCGCTGCCGGAAGGAAGCGCGGGTAATTATCACGGTTACGGCGTGGGCACCTGGTGGGGCGGAAAAGGGATCTTCGTGGATTATACGAATCCCCGGACCCGGGAATACTGGAAAGCCTATATCAGGGAAGCGCTGCTGCGGTACGGGTGCGAAAGCATCTGGAATGACAACTGCGAATACGACAGCATGGTCGACAGGGACGCGGTGGTCTTCGGGGATGGGAAACCGGGCACCATCGGGGCGCTGAAGTCCGTGATGTCCAATCTGATGTGCAAGCTGAGCAATGAGGCGATCACGGAATATCACGGAAACGTGCGGCCCTACACGGTGTGCCGCAGCGGGCACGCGGGAATTCAGCGGTATGCCCAGGTCTGGGCGGGAGACAATCTGACGTCCTGGAAGACGCTGAAATACAACATCGCCACGATCCTGGGAATGGGGCTGTCCGGCGTGGCGAATCACGGATGTGACGTCGGCGGATTTTACGGCCCGGCGCCGGAGGAGGAGCTGTTTGTCCGGTGGGTGCAG
>CADBLV010000383.1 GCA_902795555.1 uncultured Eubacteriales bacterium
CAGATGCCTTCTTCGCCGAGACGCTTCGTAACGAAGTTCGCTGCGGAGATCAGGATCAGGCCCACCACGGACTGGAACAGGCCGATGGCCGTTGCCCGGGCAAACTGGGAATTGGTAATACCGGCGCGATACACGAAGGTGGAAAGCACATCACAGTATTTCAGCACCTGAGGGTTGCCCAGGATGTACGGCCGATCGAAACCGATATTCATCATCTGGCCCACATTCAGAATCAGCAGCACCACAATGGTGGAACGGATCCCCGGCAGGGTGACGTGCCAGATCTGCTGGAGCTTGTTGGCGCCGTCGATCTTCGCCGCCTCAAAGAGCTCCATGTTGATCCCGGTGATCGCGGAAAGATACAGGATGGTCCCCCATCCCATGCTCTGCCATACGCCTACCAGCGTATAGGTGAACTGCCACATGGGACCGTCCGTCAGGAAGGGAATACTCTTGTCGATCCATCCCCACTTCAGTAGCGTTGAGTTAATGATCCCGTGGCCGGGAGAGAAGATCTGTAGCACCATACCGCCGATAATAATCCAGCTAAGAAAATGAGGCAGGTACAGCAGGGTCTGGCTGACCTTCTTGACCTTCACCGCACGGATCTCATTGAGCATGATGGCCAGAATAATCGGCACCGGGAACCCAGCCACCAAGCCGATGAAATTCAACCAGAGCGTGTTCTTCAGGGCAACCGGGAAATCCGGCATACTCATGACGAATCGGAAGTTCTCCAGCCCAATCCATTGGCTTCCCCACATGCCCTTGAACATATTGTACTTCTGGAAGGCAATGCCTAGGCCAATCATGGGCTTGTAGCAGAAAATCAGGTAGAATGCGACGGGCAGAATCAGCATCACATACAGACGCCAATCCCGCCTGAACCAGCCGGTCTCCCTGTGTTTTTCCTTGCGGACGGCAACATTCGTCACAAAGCTGTCCCCTTTCGCTGAAAAATAGGAACCATGTCAATTCAGGCTTAATTCATTCCATCTGTCACCATTATAGGAGCAGAATATCGATATTCCCATGCAAATTCTGCTGTTAACTATGCAATTTCTGCTGAATTTCCGTGCAGAAAAAACAGCCGCCGTTTTCGGGCGGCTGTGATGATGCAGCAGCAGGTATTCGGAAACTGTCCGGCACTCAGTTCTTGCTGTCGCCGATAATTTCCAGCAGGCGAATGAAGAGATTCGCCAGATCCATATAAATATCCAGAGCGGAGTCCACCGCGTTGTCCAGGGTTTTGGGAAATTGCTGGCTGCGATAAATGTCGTATCCAATATACAGGCTGAAGATCCCCGCCACAGCCCAGTCCGTCACATGCTGACGAACACCGAAGATCATCAGCACCGCTTCGCACAGAATAACGCCGCACAGGGCGCCGAGCAGCACCCCGCCGAGCTTGGCAAAAAACTGGGGCACGATCATGACCAGCGCCATCATGCCGATGGCGATCAGCATCGTATAGAGAAAGGCGTAGGTCACAATAGACGGATCGATCTTCGTATAGTGATCCACCAGGAGGCTGATGACCAGCCCGAAGGGGATCACCACCATATTGTATCCCAGAAAGCTGACAGCGGGATTATGGGATTTCGCGGCAATAATCGTTCCGGCCAGGGCCAGTACGACATAGCCGATCAGCAGCACCCAGGGATTCATGGAAGCGGCAAACCCCACCGCGTATCGGCAAAGCAGGTAGTTCACCAGCAGCCCCCACAGGAGCACACCGCAGATCACCGCGTTATAAGCCCGGGTGCTGATGATCGCGGAAGGATCCACCACCTGAGCCATCCGGGCCTTTCGGGCCTTGGCGCCGATAAGGATACCGGCATTGGTAGCCGCCTTCAGGGAGCCGTTCCCCGCCTGATCGGCCGGCAAGCTCGCGCCACAGGAAGCGCATACCCTCGCGCCTGAATCATTTTCTGCCTGGCAATGCGGACATTTCATCTCTGCTCCACCTCTTTCATCATTCGTCAGGAAACGCCGACAGTATAGCACCCTGGTTCTTCACCGTCAAGGCAGAAAAGAAGGCCGGCGCGATCGATTTTGATCATGTCAGCCTTCTTTTACATGTACTGGCTTCATCAGCCCTGCTTCTGCTTGTGCTTGGGATTTTCGCAGATGACCATAACCCGGCCCTTCCGCTTGATGATCTTGCACTTTTCGCAAATAGGCTTCACAGACGGACGTACTTTCATCGTTCACTGCCCCCTTTTCGAGATTAGTTCTTGCTGCGCCAGGTGATCCGGCCACGGGTCAGATCATAGGGCGAAAGTTCAATCGTTACCTTGTCGCCGGGATAGATCCGGATAAAATTCATCCGCATCTTTCCGGAGATATGTGCCAGGATCTGGTGGCCGTTTTGCAGCTCCACCTGAAACATGGCGTTGGGTAAAGCTTCAACCACTTTCCCTTCCATTTCGATCACGTCGCTCTTGGACAAAATCAGCCCTCCTTCTCGTGCGCGATTTGCGCAACACGGTCTTCGGCGTCACCCTTGATGTCAGCGGTGAACCCGCCGTCCTCTCGTGCGCGTTTCGCGCCCGATCCCTTGCACAGCGAGCGTTTCTCGGCGAATCCGCTGTTTTCCAGTGCCTTCCTCAGGTCACTGTCCTGCAGTCTCCCGCCTTCCGGCCGGAGCGTGTCCAGATCCAACAGAACCGGCTTCGCACGCAAATGTTTACACTTCTTTTTTTTGGGGTTCTCCAGCCTTCGCGTGTCGCCGTCGGCGATCAGCACGAAGCCGTCTCCCCGGTTCTCCAGAATCAGGAAATATCTTCCCTGATCCCGCCCCTGCAGGCTGAGAACCACACGACCGGGATCCATGGAGAAAGGTTCTTTCATTCCGCTTCCTCCCGGGATTCTCCCTTTCGCAGGTCTCCCTCACGGGCCTCTGCGTTCCAGTCAAACCCAGGCAGAGTCAGGATTTCCGGCAGCCCATCCGCCAGGATCGCAATCGTGTGCTCATAATGAGCGCACAGTCCGTGATCCCGCGTCCTGGCACACCAGCCATCCTCGTCCACGGTCACATGCCAGTCTTTCTCGCAGATCATGGGCTCCACCGCCAGGGTCATCCCGGCGCGCAGCCGCAGTCCCCGATGAGGTTCTCCGTAATTGTTCACGGCAGGATCTTCATGCATCTGCCGTCCGATCCCATGTCCCGTGAAATCCCGGATGGCGGCAAACCCGTTCGCGACGGCGTGTGCTTCCACAGCGTGGCCTACGTCCCCGAGTCGGTTCCCGACCACGCATTGCCGCACGCCCTCCCAGAAGCATTCCTCAGTGACCTGAATCAGCTTCCGCGCTTTCTCGCTGATCTCGCCGACACCCACCGTAAAGGCGGAGTCTGCCTGCCAGCCGTCAAGCAGCAGC
>CADBLV010000384.1 GCA_902795555.1 uncultured Eubacteriales bacterium
CCGCGATCTTCCGCATGTCCGCTGTCGAAACCGTTGCGATCATATCCGGATCATACGAATAGTAATTCGGATCCCTCTGGGAAATCACGCGAACCTGCAGCAGCCGGTTCTGACGGACATAGAAGATCACGCCGCAATGAGCCAGAAACAGGTTGTTGTTGGTCTTATACTGGTCATAAATCACTATAATCGCCGGATGGCCGTCGATTTCTGTCGTTTCTGTTTCCAAAACCTTCCCGTCCACCTGCGTGCTGTTATAACAGACCAGAGCCTGTTCCGGATCCTCGTAGAAGGTGTTCAGGTTCTTCAACATGAACTCACTGTAGATAATGTGGTGGGTTTGATCGTCGGAAAACCGGCTCCGTTTGCCGTATCCACCCTGATAGGTATCGGTCGTTTCCCAGTTTTCTCCGGTCATCAGCGGAATCTGCATCCCGTCCCGGTCGTACATGGTAAACGCAGCGCTGTCAATCCATTCGCTCATGGTCTTTTGGGCCCCGTTCTCTGCGTTGGCGCAAAGGGGGATCAGCAGGCACAGGACCAGCAGGAAACCGATCCATCTCTTCACGATTTTGTCACCTCATTTTTCAGCATGGATAACTGCAACAAGCCGGCTTTATCGCCATACGGATAAAGCCGGTTTATTACTTAACGAACAGACTTTGGTCTGATTAACCCAGGATGTCAGGCCTTCTCAGACAGCTCGAACACCTTCTTGCAGGCAGCCGCATAATCTCGATCCAGGCAGCGAAGCCGGTAAGAAACAAAGCGGACAATCATGTCTACTGTCGCCGGGTTTTTCTCAAACCGGGTCTTGATGTTCTCGGCGTTGAAAATCTCCACGGTTGTGTAATTCTCCAGCGCGACCACTGTACCGGTTCTGGGTTCATTGGCAATCAGGCCCAGCTCGCCGAAGAAAGTGTCGGGATAAATCGTGTTCAGCATCACCTCGCTGGACAGGCCGTAGTCCTTGTAAACTCCGAGGCTGCCGGAGTGGAGATAGTACATGCACGGAACCAGATCGCCTTCCCGGCAAATCACCCGTCCCCGGGAATAGGTTTCCAGGTTTTCGGCATATCCGTCGTGCTTCAGTTCGGGAGAACGAATCTCCTCCGCGCTGATCCGATCCACTTCCGCCGGATTGGCTTTATAGAAGGAAACAAACTTCTTAATCCATCCAAGCAATCCTTCATTTCTGGGGGTATCCGGCTTCTCCATAGCGCGGACAACCTCCTGAACCTCGTTATAGTCCTTGTTCAGCGTACTGATACGCTCGCCAATCTGCTTCAGAATCCGCATGATCCGATCCGGATCATTCCTGAACAGCATGTTCAGATCCTTTTCGGTATATTCTTCCAGAACAACCTCGTCGCTTTCGGCGATGACAGTCGCGCTGCGGGGCCGGGTCTCAATCACACCCATCTCCCCGACAAACTGATCCTTCCCCAGAACGGACAGACGCTGTTCCTGATCCGTGCCGTATCCCAGATAGATTCCCACGTTTCCGGAGACGATCTGGAAGAAAGTATCGCCGTAGTCGCCTTCCCTGATGATGATGTCATTCCGTTTGAACGTTTTCTGTGCCATATTCCCAATCCTCCTCATGATGAATAAATTGCCTGATCAGGACAGAGTCTCCCTCCGTGCCTGTCAGATATCTGGACGGTCTTTTCTCGCTTAGAGCTTAAAGACGCCGGTAGCCTCCAGAATAATCAGAACAATCACCGCGGCCAGCAGGATGGAGACGATCCAGATGATCACATCCATGGTCTTTACGCTCACATGGATCCTGTCATACCAGGATTCCTTCCGATCCTTCACGGCCTGGGAGAAGAACCCAAGCTGCCTTTCGCGCTTCTCGACGTTCTTCTCCCGCTCCTCCAGCGCCTTTTCCCGCGCCAGCAGCTCTTTTTCCTTCTCGTCCATTGCGCCTTACTTCTTCGCGATATATTTGCGGATGTCCAGCGAAACCGCCAGCACGATCACCAGGCCCTGCACGACATAGTTGTAATAGGGGTTCACGCCCAGGAACTGCAGGATGATCTTCAGCAGCTCAAACACCAGCACACCGATCAGGATACCCGGTACGGTACCGATACCGCCCGTCGTGGACACGCCGCCGATCGTACATCCCGCGATGGCCTCCAGCTCATATCCCTGGCCCATGGAAGCGGAAGCGCCGCCGGATTTGGCCGCCAGCAGATATCCCGCCACAGCATACATGATGCCGGCCGTAGTGTAGATCCGGATCAGGGTACGCGTCGTATTGACGCCGGAAACTTCCGCGGCGATATCGTTGCCGCCGATGGCGTACATGTATTTACCGAAGCGCATCTTATTATATATGAACCAGAACACAATACCGAACACCGCCGCCACAAACAGCAGATACGGCAGATGGAACCCTTTCACATCGCCGATCCGGCCGTTGATCAGGGTAGTGTAGATCTTCTGGAAACCGCCGATGGGCTGTGCGTCGGAGATCACCAGGGAAATGCCGTAGATAATCGTCTGCGTGCCCAGCGTGGCAATGAAAGGCGGCACATGCAGTTTGGTAACGATCAGTCCGTTGATCAGTCCCCAGACACATCCGGCAAGCACCACAATGAGGAAAACCAGACCGATGTTCAATTCCGGAAGCCATTTCCAGAGCCGACCGTTATAATCGCCGCGCTGACACATAATGCCGGCGATCACAGCCGCGAAACCGACCTGACGTCCGGCTGAGAGGTCGGTACCTTTGGTAATCAGACATCCGGAAACGCCCAGGGCGATCAGGAACCGAATGGCTGTATTGCTCAGCAGGTTGGTCAGGTTCGCCCAGGAGAAAAAGTTCTCTACCATGCAGCCAACCACGATCGCCGCGATCAGCAGCAGGAAGACGATGGGGTTCCGGGTAATGGTTTTCACCAGTTTTTTTCCAAAGCTGTTGCTTTTTGTTGCTTCCATCTGCTTGTCCTCCTTAAGATTCAAACTGCGTCGCGTAGGTCATGATGTTTTCCTGGGTCGCTTCGCTTCCTTCCACGAACCCGGTCACCCGGCCGTCGCACATCACCATGATCCGGTCCGACATGCCGATCAGCTCACTCATCTCCGATGAGATCATGATGATGCTCTTTCCTTCCCTGGCCAGATCAGCGATAATGCAATAGATTTCGTACTTCGCGCCTACGTCAATGCCGCGGGTCGGCTCGTCCAGAATCAGCACATCCGGATTATTGGCCAGCCAGCGTCCAACCAGC
>CADBLV010000385.1 GCA_902795555.1 uncultured Eubacteriales bacterium
CTGGACCCCGCGCTGATGCGTCCAGGTCGTTTTGACCGTCAGGTGACCGTCAATTATCCGGATCAGCAGGGCCGTGTAGCTATTTTGAAGGTGCACAGCAAGGGCAAAACCCTGGCTCCCGATGTGGATCTGGAAAACATCGCCAAGCGTATGCCCTTTGCCACCGGCGCGGATTTGGAAAATGTCATGAACGAAGCAGCCATCCTCGCCGCCCGGGCCCGTAAAAAGGTGATCGATCAGCAGCTGCTCATCGACGCCATTGCCCGGGTACAGATGGGCCCGGAAAAGAAGAGCCACAAGGTGTCGGAAGAAGACAAGCGGATGGTGGCCTATCACGAAGGCGGTCACGCCATTGTGGGCCATCTTCTCAAGGGCTGTGACGATGTTCATCTGATCACCATCGTGCCCCGGGGCATGGCGGCCGGACATACCCTGGCTCTTCCGGCGGAAGAGCATGATAATATGTCTCGCACTCAGCTGATGGATCAGATAGCGATGATGCTGGGAGGCCATGCCGCCGAGGAGGTGGCCCTCGGAGAAATTTATACCGGCTCCTCCAGCGA
Organism: uncultured Eubacteriales bacterium; assembly: GCA_902795555.1. The sequence continues at coordinate 564 of CADBLV010000385.1, forward strand.
CCTGAAACGGGCAACAGAAATCTGTCGGAAGATGGTGACTCAGTTCGGCATGAGCGAGAATATCGGGACCATTTATCTGGGCAGTGATCAGGAAGTCTTTGTGGGTATGGAATTCGGCCAGAGCCGTGAATACAGCGAGGAAATTGCTGCCAGGATTGATCGGGAAGTTTCTGCGATTCTGGAAAGCCGATACGAAACCGCCAAGCAGATCATCCGGGATAAGAAGGATAAACTGGATGCCCTGGTGGGTGCGCTCCTGAAGCATGAAACCCTGAATCGGGCGGAGTTCCTTTCCATCATGGAAACAGGCGAGATGGCGGAGGGACTGGGGGACGATAAACCCCGCACAACCGAGCGGATCCTGCGAGAAGAAGCGGCGAAGCGCGATGCCGATAACGCTGAGTCCGTCAGCCCGGAAACGGAGCCGGAAAAAGCCACCTCGAAGGAACCTGAACCGGAACCGGATCACGACAACGGCGGAGATCCTGTTCCCGATCCGGTATTTACGAAGGCTGAGGATTGATTTCATGATGAAGCGACCGTCATGAAGAAAAACAGATTGAACGGAGGTGAATCTGATGGCAGGCGAGGGAACGGGCAAAAAGCGCCGAAGCGCAAAATATGACCAGCCTCCGCAACGGGTGGAAAACGCTGCTCAGGCCATGCAGAACACCCCCAATGGCTTACAGCGCGGATATCGGCCAGGCGATTATACGACGGCCCGCCAGCCGATGTATCCGCCAAATGCACAGGGACCTGTGATGGCCCAGCCGGGTCGGGCCTCCTACAATGATCCGGGCTGGCCCGGAAACGGGACGACCTCCCGACAGCCGGGCGCAGCGTGGCAGGAGCCCTCTGTACGACAACAAACCGGTCAGATGACAGGAAAGCAGCTGGCATCCACCGGCGCCTACCGTGGTTTTGTCATGCCCCCGGCGCCGCCTGCTCCGCAGCCGAAAAAGAAGAGCAGGGTTCTTCCGGCGGTGCTGATCATCATGCTGGTGCTGGCGATCGGCGCCGGCGGCTACTTCGGTGTCAGCAAATATCTGGAAGACAAGAAGATCAGCGACAAAGTGACTCCCTATGACAATCTGTTCTGCCCCGGCGTGTATGTAGATGGGATTGATCTCGGCGGCATGACGCCGGAACAGGCCATGAATTCTGTTCAAAGCCAGATTCGCCGCCGTAACGACGCCTGGGCGGTCAATCTGATGTATCAGAATGAAACCATGGCCTCCATCAACGCCCAGATGCTGGGGATGAGTGTGGATGTAGGAGATGTGATGAACAAAGCCTGGCTTCAGGGGCATACCGGAACCAGGGAAGAACGGTATCAGGCCATGGAGGCGTTGAAGCAGACGCCTTATGAAGCTTTTACAGCCATCCCAAGCGGCGATACCTCCGTCATCGATTCCCTCATGCAGCAGATCAAAGCCTCCATCGATACGCCCGCACAGGACGCGGCGATGATCTCCTTCGATACAACCCAGAGCTATCCCTTTGTCTTCCAGGATGAAGTATACGGCAAAACCCTGGATATTGCGCCCATCGTGGAGGAGCTGTATCGGAAAGTAGCCCTGCTGGAAAGCGGAACCATTGAGCTTATGCCCACCGCGGTTGAACCCGCGGTAAAAAAGAGCGATCTGATTCGTCATTATATGCTTCGCTCTTCTGTTTACACTCCCATCGATAAACACTCTACTGAGGAGCGAAACAATAATATTCGCCGCGCTTTTGAGTTTATCAATGGCTATGTGCTGAAGGCAGGGGATACCTTCAGCTTCAACAAAGTGGTCGGCGAGCGGACGGAAAAGAACGGCTTTTTTCCCGCGATCGAATATGCCTACGGTGAACATGTCATGGGTGTAGGCGGCGGTGTTTGCCAGGCCAGCACCACCCTTTATCAGGCGGCGGTTTGTGCCGGATTGCAGATCATCAAGCGGGAACCCCATTCAGATTCCGTGTCCTACACGGAATACGGAAAAGACGCTACCGTCTATTGGGGTGACCGGAAGAAAATTGATTTTTCCTTCCGCAACAATACGGATGAACCGATCTACATCGTGGCTGCCGTGGAGCAGGATCCGACTAACAAGCGTCGCCTCATTGCGAAAATCAGTATGTACGGGAAGGATATGGGGGATATCCGATACGAAATTGAAGCAAAGGAAATCTCCACTCTCGATCCTCCCACAGAACCCAAGTATATCAAGGATACCGAGGGCACCTATGTGACCTATACCGATCAGCAGAAGAGCGTTTCCAAGCCCAAGGAAGGGCACGTGGTTCAAAGCTGGCGGCTGGAATACACGGGGAATGTTCTCACCGGCAAAACCGAGCTGTATACCGACACCTACGAAGCGAAGCCGGAACGAATTTATGTCGGCGTCAAATCCAGATAGTTTCGAGTGCTGCCGATGCGGCCCGAAAACGGATGGGTCGCCGTCGGAAGGCTGTCATGGCCTCCAATTTCATGCGATTTCGTGTGCCGATGGCGGAAAGGACGCTCCTTTATGCGAAAGCTTTTCAAACGGCCCGACCGTTCCACGCTGTCGCTTCTGTACACTGAGGCCGGTCTTCCCCTGGCTGTCCGGCGCAGTCTGAATCTGATTCTGCTGGCTAATCTATTTGGAAATCTCCATGGCATTATCTGCGGCGGGGGAACGACTGCCATGATCGGCCTGGCTGATGAGCTGCGGGCAGGAGATCTGGCCTTTGGTCTGATTAACGGCATTCCCCAGGCCGCAGCTTTGCTGCAGATCCCCTTTTCCATGCTGGTTAACTGTACCCATCAGAGGAAGAAGTACATGCTCACGCTTGGGCTTTTTTCCCGGGCTGTCTGGATGCTGTTCGGCCTGATTCCCCTGATCGTACCCTCAAACCCGGCCGGGCTTCCTCTGTGGACGATGATCTTTCTGCTGGGCATCTCTTCCTGCTGCGGTTCGGTGATCAATGTGTGCTGGCTCCCGTGGTTTTCCGATCTGGCGCCGGTAGAAATCCGGGGGCGGTGGTTTTCCTACCGGGATATGGTCGTTTCCGGAGTCAACCTGTGTTTCGGCCTGCTGGTCGCCTGGCTCCTGGATACCCTGCCGCCTTACAATCGGTATATCATCGTTTTCGCCCTGGGCGGTCTGCTGGGCATGCTAGATATGATATGCTTCGGATTCTGCGAGGAAAAATACAGTGACGCTCCCAGAAAACTCAGGTTTGGAGCCGTGATGAAAAACATCGGGAAAAACAGGCCGTTCTGCCGTCTGGTGATTATGTGGACGGCCTGGTGTTTCACTTCCAATCTCACCGCTTCTTATCTGGGACGATATTCAGTCAATGAGATGGGCCTTTCGTTCACGCAGATGATGCTCTGCGGCACGGCGGCAGCCTCGGTGGCGACGATCCTGGTCATGGCCCGATGGGGGAAGGCGTTGAATCATTATGGATGCCGCAGCGTCATGCTGATTGCCACTGCAGCCACAGCCCTGACGGATCTGTTTTATCTTTTTTCCGCGCCAGGGGTTGTCTGGCCTGTGCTGCTGCGCAATTTTCTGGGGGCTGTCTGCTGGAGTGGATGTAATCTGGCGGCCAACAGCATGCAGCTTTCCGCTTCCCCGGATGAGGCAAGGCCTTCCTATATTGCTGTTTTCGCCTGTGTCACATCCCTGGTTGGCGTTGCGCTCGGAACCCTCTGCGGCGGGGCGCTGCTGGAAATATCGGATCGGTCGGGATGGTTCACCGGCGGCCTGGACCGGGTGAAAGCCCTGATTATCCTCTCCGCGGCTCTGCGGCTGTTCGTGTCTCTGAAACTGGTTCCGCCTCTGGAAAACGACAGAGAGGGGACGCCCCGTCAGCTTCTCTCGGATATTTTTCATGGCTTTCGGTTTCAACGCCGCGTGCGGTGACAGATGAAAAAGAGTATGAAAAACCCGGCGGAGATGATTCCGTCGGGTTTTGATCAACGTTTTCGGGATCAGGCTTTGCCGTCGCAGCCAAGGACATCCTTGATCTTGTGAGCAACCATGTCCTTCACGGCCTGGCGGGCAGGCTTCAGATACTGCCGGGGATCGAAATGATCCGGATGCTCCGCGAAATACTGACGGATGCAGGCGGTCATCGCCAGACGGATATCGGAATCGATGTTGATCTTGCACACCGCGCTGCGGGCTGCCTGACGAAGCTGCTCCTCAGGGATGCCGATGGCGCCGGGCATATTACCGCCGTACTGATTGATCAGCTTCACAAATTCCTGCGGCACGGAAGAGGAGCCGTGCAGCACGATCGGGAAGCCGGGCAGCTGTTTGGCACATTCTTCCAGCACATCGAACCGGAGCTGGGGCTTGGTGCCGGGCTTGAATTTGTAGGCGCCGTGGCTGGTTCCGATGGCGATGGCCAGGGAGTCGCAGCCGGTCCGGGTCGCGAACTCGACCACTTCTTCGGGATGCGTGTACATCGCCTTGTCGGCCTCGACGGAAACTTCGTCTTCCACGCCGGCCAGGGTGCCGAGCTCGGCCTCGACCACAACGCCGTGATCATGGGCGTATTC
>CADBLV010000386.1 GCA_902795555.1 uncultured Eubacteriales bacterium
TATGCGACCCGGGCGTCCATTCTGCTGGCAGTGCTGGTATCCATCGGGCAGATTGCCCTGGGGGTGCTGATCGGCCTTATATGGGGCTATGTCCGCAGTCTGGACAGGTTTTTTACCGAACTGTACAACCTGATCGACAATATCCCGACGATCATCTACATGACCCTGATCGCCCTGATGGTCGGCAAATCCATGCTCACCATGGGCATCGCCATGGTGGGATTCGGCTGGCTGGCCACCGCGCGGAACGTCCGGAACCTGGTCTTTATGTATCGGGATCGGGAATATAACCTGGCTTCCCGCTGTCTGGGTACCGGGCTGGTTCGAATCCTGTTCCGGAATATCTTCCCCTATCTGGTCAGCGTCATCATTCTGCGCATGGCCCTGGCCATCCCGGGGACGATCGCCTATGAAACCACACTCACCTATCTGGGACTGATGGATATCACCAAGCCTTCCCTGGGCATGCTGCTGTCCGCCGCCCGGGCGATCTTCCCGCGGGCCTCCTACACCCTGCTCTTCCCGGCGGTCATCGTATCCATCATCACCATCACCTTCTACCTGGTAGGCAACGCATTCTCGGATGCCTGCGATCCCAGAAATCATGTGTAAGGAGGTGCGGGATATGAGCGAACGAACCAGTGAAAAAATCAGCGCGCGCATGAGCGAACAGATCAATGCGCTTCAGGATGTGGATTTTGACGCAAAGGCCAGGCAGATTCTGGCCCGGGAGCCGCTTCTCTCCGCCCAGGATGTGGAGGTTACCTTCTCCCTACGCGGCAATCAGCTGACCGCCATCCGCCGCACTTCTCTGGATCTTTATGAAGGAGAAACGCTTGCCATCGTCGGTGAATCCGGATCCGGAAAAAGCGTTTTCACCAAGTGCTTCGTGGGCATGCTGGACAAGAACGGATCCATCACTCACGGTTCTATCTTCTATCAGGGCGAAGACCTGGTGCAGTACAAAGAAAAGGACTGGCTGAAAATCCGCGGGAAAAAGATCGCCATGGTCACCCAGGACCCCATGACCAGCCTGAACCCGCTGAAGACCATCGGCTATCAGATTCAGGAAAGCGTGGAGCTGCATCAGGGGCTGAAAGGCAGCGCAGCGCGGCAGGAAGTATATCGCATTCTGGAAGCAGTAGGCATCCCCGATCCGGAGCGCCGCTATCGCCAGTATCCTCACGAGTTTTCTGGCGGCATGCGTCAGCGGGTTGTCATCGCTGTCGCCGTGGCCTGCCGTCCTCAGATTCTGATCTGCGATGAGCCGACCACCGCCCTGGATGTGACCATCCAGGCCCAGATTCTGGATCTGATCCGCCGGCTGCAGAAAGAACAAAACATGACGATCATCTACATCACCCATGATCTGGGTGTGGTTGCCAACGTGGCGGACCGGGTGGCCGTCATGTACGGCGGGCAGATCATCGAGATCGGCATGGCGAACGAGGTTTTCTTCCATCCGCTGCATCCCTACACCTGGGCGCTGCTCTCTGCCCTGCCTCAGCTGGGCGTCAAGGGTGAGACACTGCCCGCCATCGACGGCACGCCGCCCAACCTGTTCAACAAAATTCAGGGGGATGCCTTCGCTCCCCGAAACCGGAAAGCCCTGAACATCGACTTTCTGGAGGAGCCGCCGATGTATGAAGCCACGGCGACCCATATGGTCAAATCCTGGCTGCAGGATCCCCGGGCCCCCAAGGTGGAGCAGCCCACTTCGATCCTTCGCTTGGCGGAAACGCATAAAAATGAAGGGACCGATCCAAATGCCTACCATCCGCATCTGGATCCCAACCGGGAAACGCTGATTGAGGTAAAGGATCTGCAGGTCACCTTCGGTTCCGGCCGCAAAAAGTTTGTAGCCGTGGATCATGTGAATTTTGAAATCTACAAGGGAGAAACCTTCTCCCTGGTGGGAGAATCAGGATCCGGAAAAACCACGATCGGCCGCGCCATCGTCCGGATCAATCCGGTCACCCATGGCGAAGTGCTCTTCCGGGGAGAACGGGTCAGCGGTAAAATCAGCAAAGAAATGGACACGAAGGTCATCCGTTCCATGCAGATGATCTTCCAGGATCCCATGGCCTCCCTGAACGAACGGGCGAAGGTGGATTATATCATCTCCGAAGGCCTGATTAACTTCCATTTGTATAAAGATGAAAAGGATCGGCAGGATAAGGTGCAGAAAGCCCTGAGCGAGGTCGGCCTCCTGCCGGAATTCTCCAGCCGGTTTCCCCATGAGTTCGCCGGTGGCCAGCGTCAGCGCATCGGCATCGCCCGCAGCCTGATCATGGAGCCCGAGTTCATCGTGGCGGATGAGCCGATTTCCGCCCTGGATGTGTCCATCCGGGCCCAGGTGCTGAATCTGCTGAACGATCTGAAAAAAAGCCGCGGACTCACCTACCTGTTCATCGCCCACGACCTGAGTGTGGTTCGGTTTATTTCTGACCGGATCGCCGTTATCCATAAGGGCCGGATCGTCGAACTCGCGGAAGCGGAAGAACTCTTTGCTCATCCGTTGCATCCCTACACCAGGGCTCTGCTCTCCGCTGTTCCGAACCCGAATCCCTACATCGAGCGGAACAAGAAACTGCTGGTCTACGATCCCTCCGTTCATCACTATGAAACGGACAAACCCGTCTGGACGGAGATCCTCCCCGGTCATTTTGTTTACGGCAACGCGCCGGAGCTGGACACCTATCGCAAAGAAATCGGGCTGTAACCTTTTAAATCATTATCCTGTCAACGCTCATATCTACAGAAAAGACAGCTGTTCATATCTGTCCGGCAGCTGATTCATATAGGCAAAGCATTCCTCCGGCCGGTACATCATGCCGTGCTCCCGGCAGAAGGATTGAAACAGGTCCATCAGCTCTGTATGCCTCGGGCTGGGCACCTCATAGGCGTTTCGATAGGTTCGGATATATCGCTCCTTCAGTCCCGGGAAGTGCTGATCCAGGGCCGCATAATAGTATTCCCTGTCGCCCTCCCGCAGCGTCAGCCCCATATCAAAGCAGATGATGCCTCTGACGTCTGTTTTCGCGCAGGCTTCCAGAATGGCTGTTACATTTTCTGCCGTATCGTTTATAAACGGCAGGATCGGTGTCAGCCAGACGATCGTGGGAATCCCTCGTTTCCGCATTTCTTCCAGCACTTCCACCCGTCTCTGGGTGTTGCACACGTTCGGCTCAATGATTCCGCAGAGGGCCGGATCCCAGGTCGTCAGGGTCAGCTGCACCACACATCCGGCTCTCTGATGGATTTCTTCCAGCAGATCCAGATCCCGCAGAATCCGATCGGATTTTGTCTGCACCGCCGCGCCGAATCCGTATCTGTAGATGATTTCCAGGCATTTCCGGGTCAGGCCGAGCTGTTCCTCGCAATGCATGTAAGGATCTGACATGGAGCCTGTTCCGATCATGGCTTTCTGCCGTTTGGATCTCAGCGCCTGCTCCAGCAGTTCCGGCGCGTTCTGCTTGACTTCGATATCTTCAAAAGCATGGGTAAACTGATAGCACCGGCTTCGGCTGTCGCAATAGATACAGCCGTGAGAACAGCCCCGGTAGATATTCATTCCGAAATGGCCTTTTCCGCCGGTCAGGATTCCTTTTGCTTCGACAAAATGCATTAATTCTTCCCTCTGCTCCACCGTTGGATGACCAACTGCCTGTAATCCTGCATTTTTGACCGCAGCCCCGCCGAAACGACCGCCGCCGGCGGTCGTCAGCGCCTCGTCCTTTCCATCGTGTGAAGGGATTGCTGCAGGTCTTTTATGCTACAGGCAGGGTGATTTCAGCGCCGGCCAGTCCCTCACCCCTGACTTTCAGGCAAACCTCGCCCTTCTCATATCCGGCGCGCAGCACCGCCAGCGCCTGACCGCAGAAGCTATGGAAGCAGCCTTTGGTATAGTTCTCCTCCGTGATTGGATTCCCGGATCCAAACCCAAGCAGTTCCGCCTTTCCGGAGACTTCCCCCGTCAGCCTGACATCCGCGGAAGGAACGGTCTGTCCGTTCTCATCCGCAACCAGCACCCGCACATAGTCCAAAGACTGCCCGTCTGCCCGCAGGCTTTCCTTTTCCGGAATCAGAAGGATCTTGTTCGATTTCCCGGCCGTTTTCAGGCAGGCCCGGGACAGCTCCTTCCCCGCCTCATAGCTGACCGCCTCCAGGGTTCCCGGGGTATAGACCGCGTCAAACAGGAAGGTGCAGGGCATATCATGAATCATCGATTCTCCGGCCTTTTTGCAGCCCAGACTGGTTCCGTTCAGGAAAAGCTCCGTTTCCTCTGCGGCGCTGAACACCGCCACCTGAATCGGCTTTCCTTCCCGGCCCTCCCAGTTCCAGCTGCTCCAGACGCAGGGGAATCCCCAGTTTGACATAATCTCCTTTTTGCCGTAGTTTGCCGGGTCATAGGCAAACAATCCGGTCGCACCGCTGTGCCAGACAATGCTGCGGTAGATCCCCTGCGGGCGCACCGCCCCGGTGATATCAAAGTCGGCGTCGTTGGCTGTTCGCCAGGGATAGGGCGAGCCGAACGTCCAGGCGTTCACATCCTTCATCTCCGAGTCCGGACTGACGAACATCCCTTTTCCGATTCCGGCCTCCCCGAGATAGTCCCAGGCTGTCCAGGTAAAATCGCCGATCTGCCAGGGTGTTTTTTCGATCACCGGCCAGTGGATGCCGATTTCCTTCGGGAAGTTTTCGGATCCCAGCATGATCCGTTCCGGGAACATCCTGTGATCCGTCTCATATCGGTCTTCCAGATAGTTGTACCCCACGATATCCAGACCGTTTATAAACGCTTCGGTATATTCCTCCCAGAGAAGGTTTTCCTTTCCTCCGGCATCGGCGTTCTGCAGGCCGCTGTCCCCGTCATTCTGCCATCTCCGGAATTCCGCTTCCTGCAAGGCGTCGTCCAGTCCGTTCCAGAAGGAACAGATAGCATTGGAAACAGGCCTTCCCGGATCCAGCCTGTGGATCGTTTCCGCCAGCTTCGTGGCCAGCACATATCCGTCGTTCAATCCCGCCCGCTCCGTAATCTCGTTTCCGGTGGACCAGATGATCACGCTGGGATGGCAGCGATCCCGCCGGACAAACGCGGTCAGATCCTTCTCCCAGTCCGTATCAAAGAACTGATTGTAATCCCCGGGCTGCTTTCCCATGCCCCAGGCATCAAAGGCCTCGTCAAACACATACATCCCCAGCCGGTCGCAGGCCTCGATCAGCGCTGAGGACGGCGGATTATGGGTCGTCCGGATGGCGTTGAAGCCGATCTCCTTCAGTTTGCGGACCTTTCGGGCTTCCGCGTCATACACGCTGACCGTCCCGATTACACCGTTGTCGTGATGCAGACATCCGCCCCGGAGTTTCACCTCCCGGCCGTTGATCCGAAGCCCGTGCTTCACATCCGCTTCCACGCTCCGGATGCCGAAGAGCACATCTTCCGCATCCTCCGTCGGATGCTCCGCGGGAACCATATGGGTCCGGTAGATGGCTTTTTCGATCACCTTTGCCTGCAGCCGATACAGATTCGGCGTTTCCGCCGACCACAGCCGCGGCCGGTCGACTGTCAGCGTTCCGTATGCTGTCGCAACAGAAGCTCCAGGCACCTGCACCCTTGCCTTCCGGGACAGCACTTCCTCTCCCGTATCATCCCGGACAAGCGAAAACAGCACCTCCGCCACCCGGTTTTCCGGATGCTCATTTCTGACCTCCGCGGCAACCTTCAGAAACGCGGTTTCAGCGGTCCCATCCGGCGCGTATTCGATCTTCTCCGTCCGCCCGTACAATCCGCCGAACGTCAGATGCAGCTTCGGGGTATGGATCATCTCCACCCCGCGAAACAGACCTGCTCCGGAATACCATCGGGAATTGGGCTGCATGGACGCGTTCACCGTAATGACAATCCGATTCTTCTTCCCCGGATAAAGATGGCGGGTCAGATCCACCTCAAACGGAGCATAGCCATAGTGCTGCAGGGCAGCCCGGTTTCCGTTGACCTCGACTGTCGCGTTCATCATCGCCCCGTCCAGGCGCAGAAAAACCTTCTCATCGGCCCATTCTTCCGGAATGTCCAGCTCTTTGATGTAATGAGCCACCCCCGCGTTGTAAAATCCGCTGGAAGCGCCTGACGGCGCTTCCCTGTATACGTCTGTTTCAATCATGAAATCATGCGGCAGGTTCACAGTCCTGCTGCCCAGATTTCCGCGCGCGCGGTTACCCAGATCAAATACGCCCGTTCCAAAGTGCCATTCCTGATTCAGCAGAATCTTCCTTTGCATGCCGGTTCCCTCCTTCAGCGAACGCTTCAGAAAATTGGATTTCAGTTGTAACATTCTATTCTGCGCTGCATCCGACGGCACGGGATCATCCGCGGCCGGATTTTCAGCAGCATCTCCGGTTGCATTATATCATGGGCTGCCGGATTCGTAAAGGAACACCGTTTTTTTACACTTCCGGCTCTTCCCGGAAAAGGGATTCTCTGATATACTGTCTGTCAGAACAACAGAAGGAGGAATCATCATGCTGCATCCGTCGGAGGTTCCGATTCTGGAATTCGATGACAATCCGGTCGCGAAGCTGAATCCGTCCCATTTCGCGGATCCGAAATTCGACACGGATCAGATCGTCATCACGTTTTTTCCGGAGGTAATCCGGAAGCTGCTGGATCAGGAAGTGATCTTTGAAGATCGGGTGATTCCCGGAGAGAACCCTGTGCCGATCTATCGCTTTGTCAGTGACCCGGAGGTCCTGCTGACCCTGGGGCAGGTGGGCTGCCCGGCCTGCGCGGGCAATCTGGATCTGTTTCATGCCATGGGAATCACCAGAGCCATGTTCTGCGGCGGCGGCGGGGTTCTGGACAGAAACATTGAAGTAGGTCAGATTCTGGTTGTCGAGGGCGCCATCCGGGACGATGGCTTTTCCTATCATTATGTGGCTCCCTCCAGAGTGATTGACGCGGACCGGGAGACGAACGACCGGATCATCCGCTATCTGAAAGAAAATGAGATCCCATATCTTCAGGGGCTGACATGGACCACAGACGCCATCTTCCGGGAAACGCCGGACCGGATTGCGATGCGGAAAGAAGAAGGCGCAAAGATCGTGGAAATGGAACAGGCCGGCTGCCTCGCTGTCGCCCGGTTTCGCTGCTTCAGTTACGGCGCCCTGATCTACGGAGGCGACGATCTCTCCGGCGAAGAGTGGTCAAACCGGGGCTGGCGCAGCCGGGAAGGCATCCGGTATGATCTGGTTCAGCTCTGCAGGAAACTGGTCAAAATCATCTGAGGTTGAAGCTGTCCGGCTTCCCGCCCGGATCACCGGCTTCGCCGCCGTTTTCTCTGAAAGGCCCGCAGCCCGGGCCCCCATTAAACAAACCGTCAGGAGGTCAGCATGGAAAAAGAACTGTTTATCAAAGAGGTGGCGCAGGGGATCTATCTGATGGATGAAGCCCATGAAGCCACAGGATATCTGATCATCGGCGAGGACAAAGCCTGTGTGATCGACACGATGAACGGATACAACGACCTGCATCAGGCAGTGAGGAAAATCACGGATAAACCTCTCATGGTCATCAACACCCACGGTCACCCGGATCACATTTTCGGGAATGTCTATTTCGACCGTGCCTTTATGCATCCGGCGGATCTGCCCCTGGCGCGCACATTTATCGAAGATCCTGAATTTGTCAGCTTCTGTGAGGAACATCATCTGCGGATGCCGCCCTTTGACGAGGTTCGGGAAGGCGATGTGTTCGATCTGGGCGGCAGGCATCTGGAGGTATATGAGCTTCCGGGGCATACGCCCGGCGGAATCGTGCTGCTGCTTCGGGAAGACCGGATTCTCTTTACCGGCGACAGCGTGAACCATCATCTGTGGATGCAGCTGGAAGGCTGCGCGCCGCCGGATGAATTTGTCCAAAGCCTGGACAGGATTCTGTTTCTGGAGGAAAAGGCGGACCGGATCCTGCATGGCCACGCCCGGGATTTTGACGACATTTCCCTGCTCCGCTGCCTGCGGATCGGCGCGGAGGAGCTGGCGCTGGGGCGAACGGAAAACGACAGGCCTTATCGCTATTTTGCCGGAGAGGCCGCGCAGCATCCGTTCTCCTGCCTGCCGGGCCGGCACTATTCACAGGACGATCATGTGATCTGCTATTCTCCGGAAAACATGGGAAAAGGCGGATGTCCGCTGCGGGACAGAACGCTGAAGACGCTCCTGGAAGACCCGGCCATTGCCGACATTGCCCCGGAGGCGATCAGCAAATGGGATCTGTCGAAAGAGCCGTTTTATCTCTGGACGCTGAAAGAGATGGCGGACAAAATGGGATGGCAGAACCTGGAAAGAGGCTTTGGCAGGCTGCTCCAGGCCGCTCAGACGGATTATTTTTTCCCGCTGTATTCGGAGGAAGAATGCCAAAACGCCCCGGAGAAACGGAATCGGAACCTGGTTTACTTCCCCTCCGACGATCCGTCCGCGGATGGAAGGCCTTTCATCCTGCTCATTCCCGGAGGCGGCTTTGTCAATGTCTGGAATCTGACGGAAGGCTGGCCCGTCGCTCAGCACTTCAATGCCCGCGGATATCACGTCCTGATCCTGACCTATCAGGTGAAAACGGAACGCGCCGCCGTAAAGGCCATGGATGATATCGCCCGGGCGATGGAAATCATCCATTCCAATCGGGACAGATTCCGGGTGGATCCTCAGAATTATATCACCTGCGGCTTCTCCGCCGGCGGCTATCTCGTGTGCCTGTGGAATACGGAAAAGGGATACAGCGCCTTCGGTCTCCCGAAGCCCCGGGCCTGCTTCCCGGTCTATCCTGTCACCTCCTATCGCCTGATGGCCGCGGAAGAATGGAACGAAGGGGAAGATCCGGATCAGTTCGCGAAAAACAGTGTCGGCGTCTCCATGGCGGAAGCGTGCAACAGCTGCTTTGAGATTCCGCTGCACGTCGCCGGCTTCCCGCCCACCGCGATTTTCCTCGCGGCGGAAGATCAGCTGGTGCCTCCGGATCATTCCCGGAATCTGGCCCGGGCCCTTGAGGAAGCGGGAATCCCCTGCTGTCTGGAAATCGGACCGACCGGCGGCCACGGCTTCTCCGACGGAACAGGCATGTGCATGGAGGGCTGGCCCGAAAGAGCCATCGACTGGTTTGAAAAGCTATAAAAAAACAGAAAACCAGTGTTATTTTGAACAAGCTTATGATAGAATGAGATGATGTGCTTTCCGGCCGGCGGGGCATCATTTATTCGTCATTTTCTTTTTCCATTCGTTCTTCCGGCCGGGTCAGCGCACAAGAAAGGAGGTTCCGATGAGCAATTTGGACGCGCTGAGCGTCAGTGAAAGGCTGGAAGCTGACAAATCTCTGAACAATCTTTTTACGATCCTTCGGGAATACGGAGAGGCTACCGCCGCCCTGTGGCTGAACGGGGAGCAGGAGATGTCCCGTTCCTACGCGGAGATGGCCCGGCGAGCCGATGATTACGCCGCCTGCCTGCAGTCCCTGGTTCCGGACGGCGGATGGATCGCTCTGGCAGTGGACACCTGCTATGAATGGCCCAGTCTGTACTGGGGGATCCTGCGGAGCGGGCACAACGCCCTGCTGCTGGACGCCGGAGCAGGCGATCCGATGATCCAGGGCCTGCTGGATGAAGCGGGATGTAAAATCATCATCAGCCGGAAGCCCCGGGGGCTGGCCGGCAATATTCGTCAGATCGATTATAAAACCGTCAAGGACGCGCCGCGGATCATCGGCTTTGAGCCGACCTGGGGGGAATATACCGCCATGTGCACCAGCGGCACCACCGGCCGAAGCCGCATCTATGCCTACAATGGGGAAGCGATCTGCGAGCAGGCTCTGAAATCCGTGTCGGTTTTCCGGAACAACCAGCGGATTATCGGCCTGGATAACACCGGCCGGCGGATCCTGTGCTTCCTACCCTTCCATCATGTGCTGGGCTTCATGGCCTGCGTCATCTGGGCCCATTTCATGGGCATGAGCTGTGTATACCTGCCGGATCGGACGCCTTCCTCGATTCAGCGCGCCTGCCGGCACTTCCCGCCCCACATGGCCGTTGTGGTGCCCCTCGTCGGAAACAGCCTGGTCAAATCGCTGGAGCGGACGCTGAAAAAGGAGTCCGCCGGAAAGCGGACTCAGTTCAAACTGATGACCGGGCTGAGCCTGGGGCTGCAGCGCATCGCGCCGGCCCGGACGCTGGGCTGGGCGGAAAAGAAGGTCTTCCGGGAGATCACGCCCAAACTGCTCGGATCGGAGCTGGACGTGCTGATCCTCGGCGGAAGCCACGCCCCGGCGGAAACGCTGCGCACCCTGAACGCCCTGGGATACTACACCGTGGTGGGCTACGGCATGACAGAAACCGCCATCAACGGCTTTGAAAATGCCATGAGTCTGAAATACCGGCTGAACGGCTCTGTCGGCGCGGCCCTGGGAACTGCGGAATACCGGATTGCCGGAGCAGACCGGCCCGGCCAAAGCGGCGAACTGCAGGTGCGGGGCCCGGGAATTCATTCCGGACGCCTGGTTTCCGGGGAAATGCTGCCGCCCGACACGCTGGAGGACGGCTGGTATCCCACGGGGGACATCGCCGAAATGGACGCCGGCGGTCGCGTCTATATCAAAGGCCGCCTGAAGGATGTCATCATCAATGAGTCCGGGGAAAACGTCTATCCCGATGACATGGAGGATGCCTTTGCTTCCCTCCGGGGCGTGGAGCAGCTCAGCGTGGTGGGCTTCCGCCGAAATAAGCGGGACAGCAACGAGGATATCGTGCTGGTGATGAACGTCGGAGAAAACTATTCCGACAGCGAATATCTCAACACCCTGGCGGGGCAGGTCGCGGCCGCGAACAGCCGCCTCCCGCTGTATACTCAGCTGGATCGGGCCATTGTGACGCCCTCCGTCCTGCCCCTGGTCAGCGGCATCAAAGTCAAGCGCATTGAGCTCAAGCGCCTATGGGAAGAGAAGGAACTGATTTACCGTGAGCTGGATCTGCATGAGGGCAGCGCCGGCAGCGAAGTCGGCGCCTCAGGGAAGGAAAGCAGCCCGGCCGCCGTGCGGGATGAAATTCGCCGGAAGGTTCGGGCCTTGTATGCCGAAGCCCTGGAAATTCCCGAAAGCGAGATCGGCGATAACGCTCATTTCATTGAGGATCTGCAGGGAGACAGCCTGCAGGTGCTCTCTATGGCGCTGAAAGCCGAGGAGGAATGGGGCATCACCATTCCCGCGGAGGAATACGGTCAGTGCGCCACCGTCAACGGCATGGCCCAGGTGGTCGAAGCGCTGCTGAAGGGCCCTGTGCAGGAAAACCGCGCCGCGGAACGGGTGCCCGTGCGGCCCATCACCCGATTTGAGGACACGCCGGAATATCTCCATTTCGTGGAGCGGCAAAAGGCGCTGGTCGGCAGCGGCGATAATCCCTACTTCGTCGCGCATGAATCCCCGCTGCTGGACACCGGCATCGTCGACGGAAAGGAAATTCTGGAATTCGGCAGCTACAACTATGTCGGCATGAGCGGCCGGAAAGAAGTGAAGGAAGCCGCCAAGGCCGCCATCGATAAATACGGCACCAGCGCCAGCGGCAGCCGTCTGCTGGCCGGTGAAAAGATGGTCCATAAAGAACTGGAAGCGGAGAGCGCCGATTGGAAGCACACGGAGGACGCGATTGTCTGCGTCGGCGGTCACTCCACGAATGTCACCTTCGTCGGCAATTTCTGCGGAAAGAACGACCTGATTCTCTATGACGCCCTGGCACACAACTCCATCGAGCAGGGATGTAAGCTCAGCGATGCCACTTCCCGCCCCTTCCCCCACAGCGATCCGAAGGCGCTGGAAACCATCCTGAAGAGTCAGCGGGCTTATTATGAAAAAGTGCTGATCGTCATCGAAGGCGCCTACAGCATGGACGGAGATATCGCCCCTGTGCCGGAATTCGTGCGGATCAAGAAGGAATACGGATGCTTCCTGATGGTTGATGAAGCCCACAGCGCCTGCGTCATCGGGAAAACCGGCGGCGGAGTGGATGAGTATTTCGGCCTGGACGGCAATGACATCGACATCAAGTACGGCACTCTGAGCAAAGGTCTGGGCACCTGCGGCGGATATCTGGCCGGGAAAAAATGCCTGATCGACTATCTGCGATATAACATGCCGGGCTTCGTCTTCTCCGTGGGCATCTCCCCGGCCCTGGCTGCGGGATCCCTGGCCGCGATCCGGACCCTCCGGGCCCATCCGGAGATCATGGAACATCTGCGCACGGCCATCCGCTCCTTCGCGGAAAGCGCCCGGCGGCGGCATCTGGATATCTGTCTGGCCGGCGAAACCGCGGTGCTGCCCGTGCTGGTCGGCAAGGATGAGGATGCGTGGCTTCTGTCCAACGAGCTGAAAAAGCGCGGGGTCAGCGTTCCTCCTGCCATGTATCCGGCCGTTCCCAAAGGCAAGGCCCGGCTGCGCTTCTGTGTCATCAGTGAGCATAAGCCGGAGCAGATTGAAAAAGCCCTGGACATTCTGGAAGCAACCGCCCGGGAATTCGGCATCGAGCTGCCACGGCGGCATTATGATTGAAAACATCATGTAATGAGGAGCGCCTTATGGCTGACAGTCACGTAACCGATCTGACCTGCGGGCCCATCTGGTCCCAGCTGATCCGTTTCGCCTATCCCCTGATGCTGGGGAATCTGTTTCAGCTGTCCTATAACATGGTGGATACGATCGTCATCGGCCGCTTCTCCGGCAGCGCGAGCCTCGCCGCCGTGGGCACCTGCGACCAGATCATGACCCTGCTGATTCTGGGCGTCAGCGGCGTTTGCATCGGCGCGTCGGTCCTGATGGGGAATTTCTTCGGCGCCCGGGACCATGAGCGGCTGCTGGAAGAAATGAAAACCACGGTTTGCATGGGGCTGATCTTCGCCCTGATCGTGCTGGCCGCCGGGCTCCCGCTCGCGCCGGCCATCTTTCGCCTCATGAACGTGCAGCCGGAAGCCCTGGATGATGCCTCCGCTTATCTGCGGATCATCTTCCTCGGAATGCCTTTCACCTGTCTGTATAATATCTACGGCGCCGCGCTGCGCAGCGTGGGGGATTCCCGCACGCCGGTCCGGTTTCTGGTGGTGGCCTGCCTGATCAATATCGCGTTGGATCTGGCTCTGGTCGCCGGTCTGAAGATGGGCGTCACAGGCGCCGCCCTGGCCACGGTCGGCGCCCAGGGCGTCAGCGCCCTGCTCTGCATCCGGCATGTGAATCGCCATGTGCCGGAGCTTTGCTTTTCCCCGAAAACCCTGCACATCAACCGGGCCCTGGCCCGGCGGACCCTGGCCTACGGCATCCTGACCGCCCTGCAGCAATGCGCCCAGCCCATCGGAAACATCATCATCCAGGGCAGCGTGAACACGCTGGGCGTCTCCGCCGCGGCAGCCTACAGCGCTGTCCGGAAAATCGAGGATATCGGCCTGCTGCCGGGGCGAAGCATCTCCACAGCCATGACAGCCTTTCTGGCCCAGAACGAAGGGGCCGGTAACCACGGCCGCACCGAGGAAGGATATCGGAAAGGCATGCTGATTGAGCTCTGCGCAGGTCTGCTGATCAGTGCCGTCGTGCTGCTGCTGCGTTCCCCTCTGATGTCCCTGTTCACCGCGGATGAAACGATGATCGCCCTGGGGGTACATTATTTTGATGTGATCGGCTATTGCTACTGGCTGCCGCATCTGTCCAACGGCCTGCAGGGGTATTACCGGGGCACCGGTTCCATGAAAGCGTCCCTGCTGGGCAGCCTGACGCAAATCACCGTCCGGGTGGTCGTCACCCTGGTGATGGTTCCGCGGATGGGCATCGGCGGCGTCGGCATCGCCTGCGTGGCCGGCTGGTCCGCCATGCTGCTCTGGGGGCTCCCCTGGCAGCGGGTCATTCGCCGGCGGATTGCCCAAAGGGCAAATCAAATCGCTGAGGAGCCGCCCCTCTGAGGAATAAATCTGTAAACCCCAACCTCGGGCAATGGACAAACCAAGGAGCGTTTTCATGTTCACCGAATGCTTTCAATCCTCCCCTCTCACCCCGCTGCTGGCCGCCACGGATCATCTGGCGAATCGGGGACTGGTCCCGCCCGCTTCCGACCGGAAGCGCTGGGAAGGACTTTCTCCCGAAAAGCAGAAGGCCATCCGGGCCCTGAGGGATCAATACGCCGGCCATTCCTATCCCATGCGGACAGCCACGGGGTTTCTGGCCTTCACCCGAAGCGGCAGCCGGAAGGCGGATGAGAATCCGTATTTCTTCCGGCGGCGGAAGCTTTGCGCCGCGATCCTGGCCTGTGCGCTGGCCCCGGAGGATACACCGGATTCGGAAGCTGCCCTGAATGAAGTCATTGACGGAATCTGGTGTATCTGCGAAGAAACCTCCTGGGTCATCTCCGCCCATAATGTCAACCCGATCCCCGGCGCCCCGTCGGCGAAGGAAGTTCCCCTGCCGAATCCCGACCGGCCTTATATCGACCTGTTCAGCGCCCAGACGGCCATGATTCTGGCCTTTGTCCTGGGGATCCTGGAGGAAAGGCTGAACCGGGTTTCACCGATGCTCTCCGTCCGAATCCGGAGAGAGCTGAAAAAGCGGGTACTGGATCCCTTCTTGGAAACGGATGATTTCTGGTGGATGGGCGTCCGCCGGACCGACCTGAACAACTGGACACCGTGGATTCTCTCGAATCTGATGGTCACAGCCTGCTTGTTTCCGCTGTCCTCGGCGGAGCTGGGGCCTTTTCTGGAACGGGCAGGCCTCATGCTGGATCGCTATCTGGCCTGCCTTCCGGAGGACGGCGGATGCGATGAAGGCGCCGGATATTGGAACATGGCCGGCGGCGCGCTGCTGGACTGTCTGGAACTCCTGGAAACGGTCA